>DAOVXI010000180.1 GCA_030636245.1 Deltaproteobacteria bacterium | reverse complement strand
GGAAGCCTGATGTCTGACGATCTTTCATGATGTCGATCGCGTCCTTAACCTTCTGATCGGGGCTAAGTGTCATGAGTTCACTTATAACAACAAACTCGAACTTCTTTACCCTGTCTACCTCAGCGGCCTTTTCTTCAACGGTCATGTTCTTATGAACTATCCCGAGCCCGCCTTCCTGCGCTATGGCTATGGCCATTCTGCTCTCGGTAACAGAGTCCATCGCCGCGCTCAAGAGAGGAATGTTCAGCTCGATCTCTTTTGTAAGCTGTGTTTTTGTGCTAACGTCCCTTGGAAGCACCTTTGAAAAAGACGGCTGTATCAAAACATCGTCAAAAGTCAGTCCTTTTTTAATATTCATCTCTCTCCCCCTCTGCTCTTAATATAATAATAAAATACTATGCACCGAGGCCATCGGTCTGCCATATCTCTTTAAGGAGTATCCCCTCAAGAAGTCCGCCGTCACTGACCTTCAATATACTGAAGCCAAACTCCTCTGCTACCTTGCGGGCAATGGCCGCTCCTGCCACTATCAAGTCCTCACGTCCGCTCTCAAGACCTTTTAAAGTAAGTCGTTCCTCTATTGTAGCAGTGGAAAGATTCTCATAGAGAGCCTTAAGCCTGTCCTTGTTGATGATAAAATTATTTATCCTCTGAGGGTTGTATATCTCAAGCTCTTGCTCGAGTGCGGCAAGCGTTGTAATTGTGCCGGCTGTGCCCACGAGATCGACCCCGCCTCCCGATGAGTAGTCGTCCACCTCAATGCCGACCTCTGCCATTGATTTCTTAAGATCATTTATGTCATCAACTATCTTCTCATTAAGCGCTTTAAGCTCATCCGCAGTCGGAGGGTCGCTCTTCAGGTACTTCTCGGTCAGGTGCACGACACCAAGCTCGGTGCTCCACATGGCATTGATATCAACCCCGGTCGAGGCAATGAACTCTGTGCTTCCCCCGCCGATGTCCATAACGAGTCGTTTCTTATTCTGCACGCTCTTGTCAAAAAGAACGAACATGACACCAAAAAAGGAAAGGCGTGCCTCTTCGGCTCCGCTTATAACGTCTACCTTGATGCCGGTCCTCTTCAGAACCTCATCAACGAACCACTCGGAGTTCTTTGCCTCCCTAACAGCGCTCGTTGCAACAGCGATCACCTGATCGACTTTCTTCGCCTCGATATCTCTCTTGAATTCTTCGAGGACCTGGAATGTTCTCTCGGCGCTATCTTTGTCTATCCCCTCTTCATCGGTGAAGGAACCACCAAGCCTTGTCACTATTCTCTTATAGCCAAGCGGCTTCATCCCGTGGCTTGATGTGGCGTACTCGGCGATAAGCAGCCTCAGTGTGTTCGTCCCTATGTCTATGGAAGCATACCTTTTCGGCATCCTAACTTCCTCCTTTTGCTTTAGTTGTCGCGACAGACAGCCTTACGGCTCCCGCGCGTTTTGCTGTATCAAGAACCTCTATTATAAGGCCATAGTCGGCCTTGTTATCACCTTCAATTATAACAGCCTTATCACTTGAAAATATTTTCAGTTCGTTACCAAGTCTTGTGAGAAGCAAATCTCTGGTAACAACATCGCCGTTAATGGTTATCTCGCCGGCTTCACTCACCCTTATGGTAAGAGGCTTTGAGTCCTCAACTACCGCGCCGCTTGCAGCCTCCGGAAGTTTAACGCTCATGCTCTCAACCATCATAAGAGGTGTCGCGACCATAAAGATAATAAGCAGAACGAGCATGACATCGGTAAGCGGCACGATGTTTATCTCGGCCATAAGCTCATCATCCTGGACACCCTTAAAGGCCACCCTTGACCTCCTTCTTTTCTCCTGTCTCTTTTTCCTCTTTTATAATTTCAGAGACGAACTCCGAGGAACTAACCTCGAGTGTAAGCACCATCCTCGCCGAACGTCTTGAAAAATAGTTATAGGCGATAACAGCCGGTATGGCAACGAACAGCCCGGCGGCCGTGGCCACCAAAGCCTCCGAGATGCCGTCTGCAACGGCATAGACACCAACATTAGAGGTATCAGCCAGATCATCAAAGGCCCTTATGATCCCTATGACCGTACCGAAAAGACCGACAAAAGGCGCTGTCGCACCGATCGTCGCAAGCACGGCAAGCAGACCCTTCAATGCCGCCTGCTCATATCGAAGGGCAAGCTCCACAGCTCTCAGGATCTCATCCTTTCCGTAAGGCTTCTTCGCGAGAGCAGCCCTCAGGACATTATTAAGAGGGGTATCATCAGTGCCGATAGAGGAAAGCCCCTCGCTCTTAAGTTTAGCTAGCGAGTTCGCTACAGCGCTCCTGAAACGTGCATAGTAAAAAGACCTCTCAAATATAACACCGAGCGCTACGACTGAAAAAACAAGCAGCACATAAACGGCAACCCCGCCCTTTGCGATTATCTCTATAAGACTCAGATCTTCGAACATATTTTAAGCGTCTAATCCTTCTCTTTCTTTTTTATATGCCGCGGCATACTCGATATAGTTAGAGGCCGAGTTGCTTATCCTTGCAACCTCTTCATCGGTAAGTTCCCTGACCACCTTTGCAGGAGAGCCTATGATAAGGCTTCTTGGCGGAAAATCCTTGTTCTCGGTAACCAGAGCCCCGGCGCCCACAATGGAATCTTTTCCAATGGTAGCGTTATCGAGTATCACGGCACCCATGCCGATCAAACAATTATCCTCGACCCTACAGCCATGAAGCACCGCGTTGTGTCCAATTGTGATATTGCTGCCTATAATTAGCGGATAGATATCTTTTGTAACATGAAGCACAGAGTTGTCCTGAACATTCGTCCTCTCGCCAATGCGAATATAATTCACGTCTCCCCTCACGACCGAGTTGAACCAGATGCTTGAGTCAGCATTGATCTCAACGTCACCGATTATGCGCACCCCTTCGCTGCAGTAAACACTTTCATGGAGCTTTGGCGCTACACCTTTATAAGGCAAAATGGTCATCTAAGAAACTCTCCTGATTCTTTGTGATAATTTAACCTATATTTTTAACAAATAGGGGCATTTTATGCAACGCTTTTAGGCTAAATAATCGGTGCTGCGGTGATCTTTACGATCTTTTTACTCTCCGGAGTAAGCCCCGCCTTCTCACCCCGTTTAACACCAACGGCCCAGGCGACCTCGCCTCCCACAACCAGGAGCGGCACCCCGGCCCGGGCATCACGCGCGACCTTCGCGTCAATAAGAACATCCTTGATCTTCTTAGTACCCCCAAGGCCCATTGGACGAATAACATCCCCCGCCTTAAAACCTCTGAGCACAGCGCCCTTTAGGGCGTTAAGGTCAAAGTATGCCGTATCTTTGCTGCGCTGGAATACACGGGGCCTACGCTTAAGAGGAACCGCGGTAAGCTTGAT
>DAOVXI010000076.1 GCA_030636245.1 Deltaproteobacteria bacterium | reverse complement strand
GTCAAGGCATACTCGGAAAAAATCACTTGAATAGTGCTCCATTAATCTTTTTATTGAGTGGGGCCGTTCTTCGAAAACATTTTCAATACAAATAACCGTTTCGATATCTTCCGCAAAATCTATAAATTCTTGCCATGTTTTTATGCTCTGTTCAAACCACAAATCTTCATCATCGTCATAGCGCCTGGCATCGTAATCTGCATGCAGCACGACAGAGATCGGCTTGAGGATTCTAAGTACCTGAAAAAGCTGAATAAAACGCTGACGGGCCACACCCCTTGCCTTCTCGTCCGTAGCGCCTGGTGAGATGTCCATGTAAGGCCCATGCACAGAACACCTAAGCGAGTTCATATCAAGACCACTCTTTATTTTCTCAAGATCTTCAGATGTCAAAGCATCCAACGCCTCGGCACTCAGATAGATCTCCGGATTGATATTTTTTGAAAGTATCTCCGCAAACCTATCAAGCAGCATAAAGTAAGGAATATGTATATTTACTGGTAGTGTCATAACGGCTGCCCTCCCAAGCCCCACTATATTGAAACAACTCTACAAAAAAATCAAACAAAAAAAGCGACCCCGTATTAAATACGGAGTCGCTCGTTAAAGATATCATATCATCTTTTATGCTGTTGCCAACTCTTCGGTAAAAATCGGAGCAAACTTTGACTCTACCTCCTCAGTCATGTCAATGACTTCCCAGCACTTAAGGCTTTTAAGAGTCTTTGCTACAAGAGCCTGATTCAGATCATGACCGGAACGATGAGCCTGAATACGGCCGATAATGGGATACCCTATAAGTGACAAGTCTCCAATTACATCAAGAACCTTATGTCTAACGAACTCGTTATCGTATCTCAAGCCATCCTCATTGAGGATCTCATTATCGCCAACAACAATTGCGTTATCCAGTGAACCACCACGTGCGAGCCCGTTAGCTCTAAGCATCTCCACATCCTTTAAAAAACCATAGGTCCGTGCCGATGCGACACCTTTTTTAAACGAGTCTTTTGTCACTGTTAAAGAAAATGCCTGATTATCAAGATATGGATGAGTAAAGTCCATCGTATAATCAATGGTAAACTTAGGAGTAGACAGCAACTCAGCATTTTCATGTAACGGCAGTATATTTACAAACCTGTCGCCATCCCTAACCTTGACAGGTTTCTTAATTAAAATATACTTTCTTACCGCATCCAGCCTTTTAATACCGGCATCCTCTATCAACTCAACAAAACCTGCCGCACTACCATCCAAAGCCGGAACCTCACCACCGTTTATTTCAACAGTAACGTTGTCAACACCGAGACCGACAAACGCAGACATAAGGTGTTCAACAGTTGAAATGGTCACACCTTTACGGCCTATAGTGGTTGCGTAGCTGGTGGACACAACATGCTTACTGTTGGCCTTTATCTGAGGACGACCTGGCAAGTCAGTCCTTACAAAACGAATTCCGCTATCCGCACAGGAGGGAATCATTTTACATTTAACAAAATCGCCTGTATGAAGGCCAATTCCACTAAAACCAATTATTTTATCTATAGTAGTCTGATGCATAATGCATAATATATTGCAACAATCATGCCAAAAATAAATGTTCAATAAATTCAAGCTGTTAGTGGACCGTTCAAGCTGTAAAATTGTTGTAAAAAAACAACATACAGATAATTATTCTCTTTTTTGCAACAATTGTCACCAGTACAAAGATTAAGTGTGAATATCATGGCACAACATACTGTACATTATAGCAAATACTTAGCCTGGATCAATATGCGTAGATCAAAAATGGCTTTTATTCGCAGAAACAGTACTTATCGCCTTCTCGACACTTCGTCCTCCGAAGTAAAAAATAATTACCGTTTGAATTATTTCTTGATGCACTGTATTAAGTTTTATACCCTCCATGCCCACCTGCGGAGCAATCGCAGACCACAAAAAAAGCATCAAAGTTGCTACACTCCATGCAGGCCTATGAACGGCACTCAACACTTTAGTCCAAGCCGCAGTACTCTGAGAATCAGTTTGAGCAAGGATACGTGCATTCTGAACATCACCTACAGTTGTCTTAAGCTCATCAAGAGCTAACTCTTGCGCATAGATCTTAAGCTCTGTTTTTTCCTTCTCATCAAGGTCTGACGGCAAGTACTTAATCAGAAGCTTATCCACAACCTTACCGACTGTATTCTTTAATAAATCTCCAACTATTGGTGTCACCTAAGCCCCCCTTTTCACAAATGACATAAGAGCGCCGACCTGAAACGCTTCATATTTATATTTGGACAACTTTTCTTGTGTTTTTTTTCTACCCCTCGAATGGTAATCGCTTGAAAAATAAAAAGAAAACCAATACATTTATTCTACCCTAAGAGGTAATAACTAAATTAAGGCATAAAAAAAAGACACAGATAAAAAACTGTGTCTTTTGGGTAATCTTATTTGTACTATCTCAGGTATTATCCTCTGTTAACCAACGGTGTCCGTTCATTCCATTCATAGGCTCAACATTACTTGTGCTAACATTTAAAGCCCCCTTTGTACCGTATGTACGAAAACTATCGAGAACATCACCCATACTTTGATACTGCTTAAGTAATTTATACTCAAAAAAATCTACCTTCTCAATTGGGGTCGATATCAAAGCCTTCGGAACCCTCCTCCTCTTTCGGTGGCCTTGAAGACGCGACCTTCTCTTCTGCTCTGTAGAGTATTTCATAAGCCCTCCCTAAGGAAATCCGATGACTTCCTGCAACTATCTTCATATGTGTATTCCAGTAATGATACTCAACAAACACAGCCCTCTCTCTCGGGGTTAAGTCGGCCAGTGGCCATAATATATCCCTTAAACCAACCCCCTCACCCTTTAATTGACCATAAAAATTGTCTGCGATAATCGAAGTTGTCAAGAACGTGCTACCTCCTCTCAGATGTATGTGCATGTAACGCACACTGTCAAATTGCAACCAGATCTCTAATGAGCTTCAACTCCTAAAGACACAAAGACGAAGCGACACCGTTATTTAAAAAAATCATATAAAACAAGCACTTAAAACAAATGATGTACATAAAGCGACATGCATTACAATTTGATAGCATAACGTCAGAAATTGGCCGATATAGTTAAATTATTCTTTACAATTATACAGAATGCTAATGTGTTTGTCAAGCACTTTGTCAAATCACATGACATATTGCTATTAAACTGGTTTAAGGAAAGTTCTAGGGATTACTGGTAACCTTGGCGGGTTCTTCTATCAAAATACCTTTTACATCACCGAACAATGCAACATCTTTTGCAACGGCCCAAACAGGAACAAGCTTCTCATTGAAAAGAATCTCCATTAATCCACTCTTAGAGCCTAAAATATCTTTATCAAGCTTAACATCAGCCATATAATATTCCTTTGACACAGGGTTACCGAAATGTTTTTTAATGTGCTTGCTCTTTATTCGCTTATCAAACTCGTCCTCGGTCAATATACTCAACAATATATCTGATGCGACCTCATCTTTCTTTGGGAAAGTAGGAATAGAAAAAGACGCCCCCTCAACAGAGATACCATAAACGCCATACCTGAAGTTATAAAAGGCGCATAATGGATCATCGTATGCTACCCCATCCTTTATCTTCATAGAGTACTGCTCAACGTTCCTACCCTTTCGCCATTTACGAACCTTGACCTTTCCATCAGGGTAACGCATCTCAGTAAGGTTTCTTCTTACCTTAGAACCTATTTTCCACCACTCTTCAAAACTCACGGTACGAAAACGGTTTCCACCATCAACTTCTTGAAGTACGGAGATATACTTATCTTCTCTGTTTGTTAGCCACCATGCTAAACCTGAGGTCTTAGCTTTCAACGTGGCTACATAGAAATCACCGGTCTTTACAACACTGATAGTAGCGGTAGCCACGTTATCGAGTATCCAGAAACTGACCTGGAAACTCAAGCTCTCACCCTGAAACTTTTCTCCTATGCTCAACCGGTCTGAACTCTTTTTTGTAGTTTCTTCAGCAAAGGAAGCAGTCGTCCAGGATAACGACACTATAAAAAGCGCTATGACAATAACGTTGAGGGTTCGAATATAATTCTTTAAGTTAACCATCTCTACTCCCTTTCCAACAGCTTCTCAGCCGGCTTTCCAATATAGTAACCCTGAACATAATCTACACCAATATCCTTTAAGATATCAATGGCCTCTTGACTTCCTACAAATTCGGCTATCGTCTTCACACCAAGACCCTTCGCAACATCCGTTATCGCCTTAACGAACAACCTGTCATTCTCGCTCTCCTCTATAACTCTTATAAAGGAACCATCAATCTTAATGTAATCAACATCCAGCTCTCTTAAATAAACAAAGGACGTGAAGCCCACACCAAAGTCATCAAGGGAAAACTTACAGCCGAGCGTCTTAAGCTCCGAGACAAACGTAGCGGCGACCTTCAGGTCACTTACAGCCGCTGTCTCTGTGATCTCAAAGACCAGGTTCTTTGGGTTTGCACCTGTCTCTTCTATCTTTGCCCTCAGATAATCAAGGGTACCATGGTCATTAAGTAACTTTCCGGATAAGTTGACCGAGAATGTTATGGGGCTACCGCTATCACTGGTCTCTTTCTGGACGGCCATAACCTTTCCGGTAATTTCTCTGTCGATCTGGCCAATATAACCAAACCTCTCCGCTACGTCAATAAAGGCACCCGGCAAGAGTACCTCCCCGTTATCATCAAGCATTCTAGCAAGGGCCTCGTAATGCGTTACCTTGCCGGTCTTCAAATCCATTATAGGCTGAAACCAGGGTATAAATCGGCCCTCCTCGATCCCATCAGTGATCTTGGTACGCCAATTAAGCCTTGAGTGCATATCTTCAAGCACCTTGTCATCAACACTATAAAGATGAACCCTGTCTTGGCCAAGTTCTTTTGCCCTATACTTAGCAGCATCGGCACGTATCAGCATCTGCTCAATGGAGTCACACTGCATCGGGTAAGCAACAACACCCATACTTACAGTTAAGTCATTATCACCCTCAAACTTTATCTCATTGCTAACCCTGAGCCGAATCTCTTCTGCCAGCTTTACAGCGTCACCTTTACTCACCTCAGGCAAGAACAACCCCATTTCATCCCCTCCGAGCCTGGAGATAACCACCTGATCTCTTAGTTCACCTAATGGTGCTTTATCATATTTATTTATAAAGTCTCTAAGTAGGTCCGCCAAATCTTTAAGTACTTCATCACCGGATTTATGCCCTTTAACATCATTTACGAATTTAAAGTTATCTATATCCATATGGATAAATGATGCCTTATTGTCTTTTTCTGTATCCAACCAATGGCTAATCGACTTTTCAAGTTTGGAACGATTGAATAAGCCGGTTAATTCATCGTGAGCTTTAAGAAAGCTCATTCTTTCTTCTGAAAACATTTTCTCAGTAATATCTTCCTGGATAGCAAGAAAATTGGCGATATCTTCATCGGCACCTTTTACCGGAAATATAAGACCATTGACCCAGTACTCTTCCCCACTCTTCTTCTTATTCTTGAAAGTACCTCGCCAGGTTTTCCCACTCAGAATAATACTCCACATATCCTTATAAACACTGTCGGGTGTCTCTCCGGAAGAGAATACCCTGGGTGTCTGTCCGATTATTTCATCCCTGGAGTAACCGGTAACATCTTCGAACCTTTTATTCACATAATCTATCTTGCCTTGCACATCGGTAATGAATATTACGTTAATGGACTGCTCTATCGCAACAGATATCTTTGCCAGCTCAAGCTCGGCAAGCTTCCTGCTGGTCACATCAAGGCCATAAATATTCACATAACCGCCACCCTCAACCGGGGTAACATAAAACAAGAAATACTTATCGCCAAGCTTAGACTCAACAGTTTTTACAATGCCACTCTTATATGCTTCATTTACTAAGTCAAGCCACTTCTTATCGACTTTCTTTCCAACTTTAAACTCCTTACCCTTCAATACTGAAAAACTTGATGGATTTGCAAAGATAAGAACCCCACTCAGGTCAACACGAAAAACAGGGTTTGGGTTTTCCTCCGGCAAGGTTGACAAGAACCTTACCTTCTCCTCAGCCTCGTATTGTACCGTAATGTCCTGGACCGTACCAACCATACTTATAGGACAATTGTCCTCTGAGAGGCTAACAACTGCCTGCTCATGCACCCACCTGACCGTACCGTCAGAAAGGACCACACGATGATCTAAGCTGTACTCAACATTTTCTTCTAACGCTTTATTAACACCTGTTGTGACCATATCCCGGTCATCAGGATGTACAGCTTCCAGGAATGTCTCGTATGTAGCACCAAATTCCTGAGGCTTAAGCCCAAAAATTCTATAGATCTCATCCGACCAGTATAAAGTATTGTTTATAATATCCCAATCCCAGTTACCAAGATGAGCAACCTCCTGGGCCTTAGCAAGGCTCTCCTTTACTCGCAGAACTTCTTCCCCACTCTTACGTAGCTCTAGCGAGACGCTCTCAAGCTCCTTGACCCTTTCACGCAGGTACTCAAGCTCAGCGTCCCGGCTCATACCTTTACTTCCATCTCTCTTCATATCTCTTCACTTAACTCAGGACACAACTCCTCGGCCGACTCAACTGTTCTGGGGTCGAGAATAAACTTATCTCCGCTAACCCTGCCTATCACAGGCGGAGTTGCCAGAGTAAAACCTTTAAAGATCTTTAAGGGATTTTTATCCTTGTGCGATATGACAACTACCCTGCTCGGAAGTTCATGTCCGGGTAAGGAGCCGCTACCGACCTGACTAAAACCATCCTCAACACTCACTTCATAACCGCTGCCCAATTTTTCACTTAAGAGGGCGGCGGCACCCTCTGCCAACGCATTCACTTCTTCTATCGTGCGACTTAGGTACCTGAGTGTATTCACTTTCTCCGAAACATTGCCGGGTTCGAGATATGCTCTTAGTGTAGCCTCAAGAGTAGATATCGTAAGCTTTCCAACTCGAAGAGCTCTCTTCAAAGGATTCTTCTTAATCCTGTCAATATACTTTTTCTTTCCAACAATAAGCCCGGCCTGTGGGCCTCCAAGGAGCTTATCACCGCTAAAAGTAACCACATCCGCACCACTACTAAGCCTCTGTGCCACTATCGGCTCCTTTGCCATTCCAAAGGCACTCAGATCAATCAGTGAACCGCTGCCAAGGTCCTCCACTACCGGTATATCGCGCTCTTCTCCAAGGGTTACCAATTCCTTTAGTGACACTTCCGAGGTAAAGCCTTGTATCGAGAAGTTACTCCTGTGCGCCTTTAGCAGTACCGCGGTGTTATCACCCACTGCGTTCCTGTAATCATCCAGGTGGGTCCGGTTTGTTGTACCAACTTCTTTCAGGATACAACCACTCTTTTCTATAACATCGGGCAATCTGAAAGAGCCGCCTATCTCAACAAGCTCACCTCTTGATATTACAACTTCCTTGTTGTCAGCCAAGGTATTCAGCGCGATAAGAACGGCCGCAGCGTTGTTATTAACAACGCAAACAGCTTCGGCCCCTGTAAGTATCTTCAAAAGCTCTTCAATATGAGAGTCTCTCTCCCCCCTGCCTGTGGTGCTAAGGTCATACTCAAGGTTTATAAAGCCGTTAGATAGCTCCTGTAAAGAGCTGATGGCTTCTTTTGAGATGACCGCCCTGCCAAGATTAGTGTGAAGGACCGTTCCGGTTGCATTGACAACACGCTTAAGTGACGGAGACTTAAGTGAGCGAAGCCGTTCAACAACCTCTTTGCAGACCACCTCTTTACTCAGCGCTGCGCTGTGCTCACCATCAAGGATCTTTCTACGAAACCCCTCTAT
>DAOVXI010000018.1 GCA_030636245.1 Deltaproteobacteria bacterium | reverse complement strand
GCGGAAGCGGCGGAAGCAGTGGCGGCATCGGCGACGGGGGCGAAAGTTACCTCATGGGTGGCGCCATCCAGTCGGGCGATCTAGGTCTGACCGACTCGACAACCGTAGCCGTCTCAACATTTGCCGGAAGCGGCAATGCCGGAATCTTTGACAGCATCGGTGTAGCGGCAGAGTTTCATAACCCTACCGGCATAACAACCGACGGAACTAATCTTTTCGTATCAGATTATAATGGCTATACAATACGCAAGATCGATATAACAACAAAAGAAGTCACAACACTTGCCGGAACTGCCGGAGTATCCGGCACCTTTGACGGGGTTGGAGAAACGGCTGAGTTTAGTATTCCATGGGCCTTGACCACTGACGGAACAAGTGTTTTTGTTACAGACTGGCTCAATCACACTATCCGACAGATTGATATTGCAACAGGTTTGGTAATAACACTTGCAGGATCTGCCGGAATATCCGGTACATTCGATGGCGCTGGAGGCGATGCAAGATTTTTTTATCCTACCGGCATAACAACAGACGGAGTAAACCTATATGTAGGTACTTTCAACAGAACAATACGAAAAATAGTTATCGAGACAGGGGTGGTCACAACCCTTGCGGGAAAAGCCGGAGTACCCGGCACAGTTGACGGCACCGGAAGTGAGGCAAGATTTAATATACCTACCGGCCTGACAACAGATGGGACAAACCTATATGTAGCCGACAGAGAAAACCAAATTATACGTAAGGTAGTAATAGCGACCGGTGATGTAACTACTATCGCGGGTCAAGTTGGAGTTCAAGGAGGAGCTGACGGTAACGGAACCGCGGCCATATTTGATATGCCAGCCGCCATAACTACGGATGGAGTAAATCTATATGTCACTGACCTTTATGGCGATTCAATACGCATGATCAATATAGCGACAACCGAGGTCACTACACTTGCAGGGATTTACGAGGGAAATGGATTTAACGACGGCATAGGAGATGTAGCAAGATTCAACAACCCTCAAGGTATCACAACCAACGGAACAGATCTTTATGTTTCCGAATTATATAACAACCGCGTACGGAAAATAAGCCAGTCAGCACCGTAGATTTTTAATGATAACTACACACTCAAAGGGGGTTTTTGCTTTGCAAAAACCCCCTTCTTTTATCCTCATACAAAAAAAGATCGCCATCATGATTGCAATCAGGCAATTTCTAAACTATACTATCCGGAACCAAAAGTACATGGAGGTAGAGCTAGAATTATGCAACGGGTACTGATTATAGACGATAACAAACTGCTAAGGGCCATGGGAAGCTCCATGCTGACCAAGAACGATTATGAGGTCCTGACAGCGGAAAGCGGCATAGAGGGCCTTAAGGCCCTGAGCGAAAATGAGGTAGATGTCGTACTGCTGGATATAATACTTAAGAACGAATCCGGGATGGATCTTATCCCAAAGATCAGGAAAACCAGCCCAAAGACCAAGATAATAATGCTCACCTCCTACTCGGATGAGGAAACCGTGCGAGAGGCCAAAAAGCTTGGGGCCTGCGATTTTATCGAAAAGCCACTCTCAATGGAAAACTTATTATTTTGTCTAAAACACGCGGTGCCAAGCTGAAAAAAACGAAAATAACTCAAAAAGGCGGGGCCATCTGGCCCCGCCTTTTTTATTACTAGATATTTAATTCGAAGCTATCTTGCCCCGGCCCTTTTAAGTATCTCCACTATCTCTCCGTGACCGATACTCTCGGCATGGGAAAGCGAGGTCCTGCCCTTGTTGTCCTCCGCGTTAACATGCGCGCCGTTTGCTATGAGCTCCAGTAAGATCTCTTTATTTCCGGTCAAGCTGGCGTAGATCAGCGGGGTGATATCCTCTTCATTACTCATGTTAAGATCCACTCCTTCTTTTATGAGGAGCCTGACGACCTTGAGATGATCGCCTATAACCGCCTCATGCAAAGCACTCTGTCCCCAGATGTTGCTTACATTAACATCAACACCTTCCTTTAAGAGGAGCTCCATTATAAGCAGATATCCTTCTCCGGCCGCCTCGAAAAAAGGCGTAATGCCCCAGTCGTTCCTGGCGTCCGCCTCGGCCTCGCTGAGAAGAAGAAGTCTCACTACATCTATTTGACCGGTCCACGCGGCAACGTGAAGCGGGGTCACATTCTGCTCACTCCTTACGTCAACATCCAAACCGCACTCCAAAAGAAAACTCACTATCTCCGTATGTCCGTATATCGAAGATGCGTGCATAGCCGTAAAACCCATATCGGTAGTTGCGTTAAGGTCGGCATCCCCCTCTACAAGGAGTCTGACAATATCTGCGTGTCCCTCGGAGGCCGCCGTTATAAGAGGCGTTGCATCCATCTCGCCCCTATGCTCAAGGTCTGCGCCTCCCTCTATGATCCTTTTAACCTGCTCCGTGTCACCCGCCATAACAGCATCGTTTAGAGAACGTAAGGAGCTGCCTGTAATGGTAGTGGTGGTGCATGAAGCGGTAAGAACACTAATAATCGCCAATAGAACAACTAATCTCCTCATATCTTCTCCTTATATTATGGCCTCAATTCAGCTAATTCTATACCTAAAGCCGGGATCGAGTCAATGATCCTTAAAGAGACAGGGGTGACAACATTTGCATTCTCTAATTATTGGTCTATACTATACAAACTACTCACAGAAAGGAACACCATGACCAGCATACTCATTATCGACGACGACAAACTGCTCAGAACAATGGGCAAGGATATGCTTACAACCAAGGGCTATGAGGTCTTTACCGCCGAGAACGGAGAACAGGGAGTAACAGTACTCAAGAGTCACGACGTAGGCACGGTGCTCCTTGACCTTGTTCTGGAACGCGAGTCAGGACTTGACCTTATCCCGGAGATAAAGGCTACAAGTCCTGGGTCAAAGATAATCATGCTCACTTCAGACTCAAGCAGCGAGAGCATGGAGCGTGCCAGGGAACTGGGGGCAAGCGACTACATAACAAAGCCTGTAACCGTAAATAAACTGTTGGGCCTGCTGGACAGCTAAAAGCTAAACAGCTAAAAGCTGAACAGCTAAAAGCTGGACTGAACGGCCAGTAACCATATTAAAATAACACAACAAACAAAACATATTGAAGACACAAAAAAAGGCGCGCTATAAAAAATAGCACGCCTTTTGCTTTGTTATCTATAAAGTAGCTTACCTTCTCTTCTTAAAGCCGCCTTTGCCGCCGCCTTTACCGCCGCTGCTCTTGCGGCCTCCTTTAGCTCCGCCGCCACGCGCCTTACCACCGCCGCCTTTATTATCCTTTGCGGTCTGGGCCCTTACCTTCCGTCCGCCTACCTTCATCTTGTTTATCGCGGCGATAACGTTCTCAGCCTCATCCGTTGGGACCTCAACAAAGCTGAATTTGTCAAAGAGTGCGATGTTGCCGATACTGCGCCCGGGTATGTTCGAGCTCTCGGAGATCTGACGTACCATGTCTCCGACCTTTACCTTGTCATCACGACCGATGGTCAAGAAGAGCCTTGTCATGCCTGCCTTTGCCTGCTGCCCTCCTCCGCGCGACTCGGCTATATCGTCTACCATCAGTCCGCCCGAGTATAAACTCAGTGCCGCCGCGGCAACCTCCGCCGGATTGAAGACCGCACAGAGATCATCAACAAGGTTATAGAACTCTTCGTGCTTAGCCTCTCCTATGATCTTTTCAATCGCCTCACCAAGCACCTTCTCCTTTGCTTCCTTGACCTCTTTAGTGCTCGGAAGTTTACCCTTCTGTATCTTCGTCTTCGCAACACGCTCTATGAGACGAAGCTGGCTATACTCACGCGGGGTAACGAATGTTATGGCGATACCCTCTTTCCCGGCCCTTCCTGTCCTGCCGATACGATGAACATAGGCGTCCGGGTTCTGGGGTATCGAGTAGTTTATGACATGCGTAACGTTTTTTATATCAAGACCCCTTGCGGCAACATCCGTTGCGACAAGTATGTCTATACTACCCTTCTTGAACTTTGCGATCATCTCTTCACGAAAACTCTGCGTGAAATCGCCGTGGATGGCGCCTGTGTCGTAGCCCTTCTGCTGCAGCTTACCCGAGAGTTCATCAACCTCACGCTTTGTGTGGCAGAAAACAATTGTTCTTCCGGGGTCATGCACATCGAGTATCCTTGTTAAAGCCTTCTGCTTATCCCCGTGCCTGACCTCATAGAATATCTGATCTATCGCGCTTGCGACAAGGTCTTTCGTGTCGACCTTAACCTTTTTCGGGTTGATCATATATTTTTTAGAGATGCGTATTATCTGCTCGGGCATGGTTGCGGAGAATAAGAGCGTCTGCCTCTCTGTAGGCACCTCACTGAGTATGGTCTGCATATCCTCAAGAAAGCCCATGTTAAGCATCTCATCGGCCTCGTCAAGCACGACCGTCGCGACCTCACTCAGGTTAAGGGTTCTTCTTTTTATGTGATCTATGACACGGCCCGGTGTCCCGACAACTATGTCCGCGCCTTTGGTAAGGCCTCGTATCTGACGTTCAATGGACTGACCGCCGTATATCGGCACGGAAATAAAACCGCTTGTCTTGCCTATGCGGTTAAGCTCTTCGGCGACCTGCACCGCAAGCTCACGGGTAGGTGAAAGGACTATCGCCGCGGGCTTTTTGCTTTTACCCCTGATAGCCTTTTCGATTATCGGAATACCGAAGGAAGCGGTCTTGCCGGTTCCGGTCTGCGCAACACCTATTATATCCCGGCCCTTCAGGGTATCGGGTATTGATATCTTTTGTATCTGAGTCGGCTCCTCAAAACCCATATCGGAAAGCGACTGCAAAACCTCATCGCTTAAGCCAAACTCGTAAAATCTCTCTATCATCAAACTCTCCTTTTCTTATGCGGCCCCCTTAGGAGGACCTAATCAGATACTATAGCACCTTTTTGGGGTTATATGAAAGGATTTAATTATAGACAAAATAAAACCACCATGAATAATGTAGCTATCGTTTTTTTCATCTATCCCTCCATTTGAGGTTTATTTTTCTAGAATGTGCGTGGCATCAAGTTTTAGAAGAAATTCCTTTAAGGCATTCTCTAACTTATCTTGAGGAATATACTCAAATGGATCACCGGCATTATCAGTAACTAAGTTTGGTTCATCCTGTGCTTCTATTCTGGCTATTAATTTCGAGCTATAGTTGTCTCCCCTACATTTATAAACTCTTGCATCACACTCTAACCCTTCTTTTTGTGCTCTTCTGAGCAAGGGTAAGATATCCTTGTCTCTTTTCACTATCAAATCACTCAAATATGCTCCAGGTGCAGAACCGATATAATAAGTGCCAATCCTCAAAAGACACTGATCGGAATAGTTGCTCCTAAAAGATGTCACTAAAAGTAAACCGTCAAAATCTAAATTACCCAATGTACTATAAATATACTTAAAATTATCTCTATCACCATAAAAGTTTATATTTGCATCAAAATCTGCAAAATTGTCCTCTATTTCAGCGGTTTTTTTGAATAAATCAAGAACGCTTTCACATGCACGGACTTCAATATCTCTATTCGCATTAACTACCTGTTCGTTGTCTCTTTTCACGAAACAACCAGTAATTGCGACCATTAGAAATGACATGCATATACACTTCATAATAAAGAGATATCTTTTACCCATACCCCCAATTATCCACAAATAATGGAATTTAGTCAATAGCCACTTCAGTTGACCCGTCAACCCTTCGTCAACCTCAGGACGAACGGATTTCTTATTTAGATGCCGGGTCAAGCCCGGCATGACAAGATGACAAAAAGAAAGGAAATAAAAAACCTTCCCCTCCTATACACCTTTATGTTAAGATATCTTGTTTACACCAAATCAAAAGTACCTGCCTAAGGTAGTGACAATAAGGAGAGCAAAGAGAAGATGACTAAAAGAGACGACATAAGGAACATAGCGATAATAGCCCACGTTGACCACGGAAAAACAACACTCGTTGACGCCCTGCTGCAGCAGGCCGGAACATTCGGAGAGCGAGAAGAGATAAAAGACCGCGTCATGGATAATATAGACCTTGAACGTGAACGAGGCATAACAATCATGGCCAAGAACACGGCCATCGATTATAACGGAGTAAAGATAAACATCATCGACACCCCGGGCCATGCCGACTTCGGCGGAGAGGTCGAGAGGATACTGAAGATGGTTGACGCTGTGCTTCTATTGGTTGACGCAAGCGAAGGCCCTCTGCCTCAAACCCGTTTCGTTCTGAAAAAAGCTCTTGAGTTGAACCTTCCACCGATCCTTGTCGTAAACAAGATCGACCGTCCTGATTCACGCATTCAGGAGGTCTTGAACGAGGTCTATGACATGTTCATCGACCTGGACGCAACAGAAGAGCAGCTCGACTTCCCGATAGTTTACGCCATAGCAAAGGACGGCATAGCAAAGCGTGAGATGGAGGACGAAGGAAAAGACCTGAAACCTCTCTTTGACATGATCATTGATAACGTTCCCTGTCCGGAGGGTGACGCGGAAGCTCCGCTCCAGACACTCATTTCAAACATAGACTACTCCGAGTACATCGGCAGACTTGCCGTTGGAAGGATATTCGCGGGCACGATAAAAACAGGCGACAGCATCTCCATCCTCGGCGCAGAAGGCGAGCCGCGGAAAACAAAGGTCACCACGCTCTATAAGATCAAGGGTCTGGACCGTGAAGAGGTAACGGAAGCTAGTGTCGGCGACATAATAGCCTTATCCGGCATGGAAGGGATAACCATCGGCGACACAGTGGCCGGCGGCGAGGAGCCAAAGGCTTTGGAGCGCATAATCGTGGACGAGCCTACCATCTCGGTCGTCTTCTCGGTCAACGACTCGCCCTTCTCCGGCAAGGACGGAAAATTTGTTACATCCAGGAACATAAAGGAGAGACTTGAAAAAGAGCTTCTCTATAACGTAAGCATAAAGGTAGACTTTTCCAGAGCCGACGCATTCAAGGTCATGGGTCGAGGCGAGCTTCAGATAGCCATCATCATAGAGACGATGCGCAGAGAAGGTTTCGAGATGAGTGTTGCCATGCCTGAGACGATAATAAAAGAGATCGACGGCAAGAAGCACGAGCCGATGGAGATACTTTTCATAGACGTACCCGAGGAGCACGTCGGTGTCGTAACCCAGCAGCTCGGCGTGCGTAAGGGCAAGATGACAAAGATGGAGAACAACGGACACGGTAGAGCCCGTCTTGAGTTCCGTGTGCCATCACGAGGCCTTATCGGTTTCCGCTCGCAATTTTTAACAGATACCAGAGGAACAGGACTTATGAACCACCTCTTTGACGGATACGAGCCGTTCCACGGAGTTCTTACCAAACGCAGCTCCGGCGCTCTCGTCGCCGACCGTCCTGGCAAGTCCAGTACCTATGCCCTATTCAACCTTCAGCCCAGAGGCGTGCTTTTCATAAAAGAAACCGTGCAGGTCTATGAAGGAATGATAGTCGGCGAGAACTCAAGAACCAACGACATGGACGTGAATGTCACGAAAGAAAAGAAACTTACTAACATGAGAGCCTCCGGCTCGGATGAGTCGATGCAGCTTGCCCCGCCTCGGAGGCTTAGCCTTGAGGACGCCATAGAGTTCATCCGTGAAGACGAACTCGTTGAGATCACACCGGAAAATATAAGGCTTAGAAAAAGAGTACTCCAAGCCAACAAACGCCCGAAGCCGCAAAAAGATTAGATAACCGGAGACATTGATCAGAAAATGGGGGGAGTCGGAGCCACGGCCAAAAAGGGGTTAATGGCCGCGGCTCCTGTCTTACAGCAGTCGCTACTTAGTGGTTCTTTTTACCACCAAACTCTGTTTCGGCGTTCTCCATCATGAGTATCTCGCCGGTCTTATCATCAATATATACCTCAACCACACCGTACTTCTTTGTCGCTACCTGTACCTCGATCGCATTCAGCTCCCGCTCAACATCAACTAACTTCCCGGGAACCGCATTAAGAGCGGTCTCTACGGCATCTAGGATCGAGACAGACCCTCCTTCTGTATTTGCTACGGCGCTTCTACCTGTAAAACAGATAATTGAGAACACCATCATAAGTATAATAATAAACGTCTTTTTCATAATACACCTCCTTAAAAGCATAACGCTTTTCAGTTACGGTCTTTGACCATTCTTAACCTTAGCCACAGCCCCATAAAAAAAAGGGGCTGCCGATAAATGAAGGCAGGCCCCTTATGAAAAAGTGACGTTGCATCCTTCGGTGGCCCCTCGACCCGTCACAAAATGTGCTTGGGTAGGTAGCTTTGCGTCCCACGGTTACCCGTGGTTTGCCCTTATCGGCGATGATATTTTTTCAAATCTTGCTATCTCTTTTTCCCGCGTCTCCTTTTCTTTTAGGTTACGGGCCCTTGAAATAAAAAAAAGGCCCTGCCGATTTGTGAAGGCAGGCCCTTAAGAGTGGTCTAAAAAAGTATCTCGAAAATGGCTTCTGCATCCTTCGGTGGCCCCTCGACCCGTCACAAGGTGTGCTTGGGTAGGTAGCTTTGCGTCCCACGGTTACCCGCGGTTTGCCATTATCGACGATGATTATCTATTCAATTGTTAAAAAACTATACCAAATTTCTCAGACGTGGTCAACATAAAAATCTCCGAGAATATCAAGACGCGACCTACCAGTTCTCACCAAGTATCTCAAAGTGAGCCTGCGGATGGGCACATGCCGGACACTCCTTTGGTGCCTCTACCCCTTCATGCAGATATCCGCAGTTACGGCAACGCCAAACCACCTTGCCGTCCCTCTTGAATACCTTGCCGTCATTAAGGTTCTTCGCAAGGTCACGGTAGCGCTTCTCATGCTGTTTCTCGGCGATACTGATGGCATCAAATACATCCGCTATCTCATCGAAGCCCTCCTCGCGCGCAATCTTGGCGAAATCGGGATACAGCTCGCTCCACTCAAAGTGCTCTCCCCCGGCCGCGGCACTGAGGTTCTCTAATGTTGAGCCTATGACCCCTGCGGGAAAGCTTGCGGATATCTCAAGATCTCCGCCTTCGAGGAACTTAAAGAAACGCTTTGCGTGTTCTTTTTCCTGCTCCGCCGTTTCGGTGAAGATATCTGAGATCTGCACCAACCCCTCTTTTTTAGCCTTGGCGGCAAAGTAGGTGTAGCGGTTACGTGCCTGACTCTCCCCTGCAAAGGCCTTTAAGAGGTTCTTCTCTGTCTCTGTCCCTTTTATTCCCATAGCCCTCTCCTTAATGATCTATATTTATAAAAAGACTCTACAATCATTTATCGATTTATGCAAGCCCGAGCATATAAAAAAACCCGCCTCATATAATAACAGAGGCGGGTTAACATAAAACGCTGAGAGATTAAAACTTAATAAGCTACGTTTGTACTGCTCAAGGTAGCTGTGTCGTTCAAGGTATACTGGAGTTCCCCGAGATAATAATATGAAGCGCTCTCTTCCACCTTAACTGATACGCCGATTTCAGGAACAACCCAGGCAGTAACGCTAACAACCGCACTATATCCACTGATGTAATCGACTGTCATACTACCGGTGACCTTATAAGCCTCGAATGTTCCCAGCCCAGTCGAAACATTTTCTATCGCAACTACCGAATACATATACTCCTGGGCAGTTCCGTCATTGTAGGTTGCATTATAAGAGTTTGCCTGACCTACAGCAATAGGACTTTCCATGGATAGGACATACCCCGCCGCCGGATCATTTATCCAAATTTGACCCGTATCAGTGCTATATGACCCAAAATCATAAACACCTCCATATATATCTTGAAGAAAATAATCGTTAGAAGACGCTACGATGGAACCGCCACCCTGAACCGACAAATTAATATTTGTACGCATGTCCAAACAAAAATCAAAACTTATCGGTGATTGTACTAAACTTGACATTATTTGTCTCTCGACCGTACCGGTTATACTTAATGCGGGTTCACCTGGAAAAGTTAAAGTGCCGCTCACCGTATAGTTCCAGGCATCATTGGCCTCATATATCCTCAAGTTACTTGTACTTAAAGGTATCAATTCACTGCTGCCGCCGCCGCCACCTCCACCGCCGCAGGACAAAGGTACAAGAAGAAGTAACAGCATCACCAGTGAGAAAGAAACTTTGCGCATAATGGTCTCCAATAAGTTTAAAGTTTAGTTGCGATAAAAAGTCTTTAAATATCAAGTTAAATATTTATTTATTTTATCAATTCAAAAGCCATTGTCAACTCTAAAGTCCTTTCAGATGCAGCCAATACCAAAGCCCGCTCTTTCTTTGTCATAAAAGACGTAATTTTCCCTTGCATTTGCCTTTGGGGACTGATAATATACTTCTTTAATTCAAAGCATAAGGAGCTTTTAAGAAGATGAAACAAGGAATACACCCGGAGTACAATAAAACAAAGATCCACTGCGCATGCGGTTTCGAGTCAAACACCGGCTCAACAAGAAATGACATATCAGTGGAAATTTGCTCAAACTGCCACCCCTTTTATACGGGTAAGCAGAAGCTCGTGGACACGGCCGGAAGGGTCGAGAGGTTCAGGCGTAAGTACGGAACAAAAACAAAAAGCTAATCCTTACGGGATAGGCCATTGAACGTAACTCTACTCACACACACACCTGATGTCGAAAAGACAATAGCACTGGCCGCTAAGCTCTGCTACTCCGACTCCAATATTGGGGCCCTGGAGGAGAGGCTTGGCAACGAAAGCCAAGACAAATTCATTAAAAAAATTCTGGACCTGGGCCACCTCTCGGTACTTGAGCACGCAAGCTTTACCTTTGGTATTGAGGGCATCTCCCGCGCCACCTCGCACCAGCTTGTGCGTCACCGCCTGGCTAGCTACTCTCAACAGAGCCAGCGCTACGTTAAGATGCAGGAAGACGCCGAGTTCGTTGTTCCGCCAAGCGTTTTGGCGAAGCCGGAGATCGAAAAGAAGTTCAGGGAAGCCGCGCGCTTAAGCTACAAGGTCTATGAAGAGCTTACAAAAGCAGGCGTACCAAAAGAGGACGCGAGGTACTTGCTCCCTAACGCCGCTGAGACAAAGATAATAATGACGATGAACGCCAGAGAGCTGCTGCACTTTTTTGAGTTGCGCTGCTGTGAACGCGCCCAGTGGGAGATACGCGAGATGGCTACCATCATGGTAAAACTCGTAAAGAAGGTCGCAACAAGTATATTTGATGATGCAGGTCCGGGTTGTGTTTCAGGCCCGTGCCTTGAGGGTGATATGACCTGCGGCAAGCCCAAGGAGATACGTAAAAAATTCAGGGAGCTTTAACCATTTAAATCCCCTGCCCTTTTTGCGCTCTCCGGAAAAATAGAGAGCGAGTGAAGAAGGCAGGGGGTTTTTTATTTAGAGGTATATTTTATGTTAATGGATAGATTAAAAGAGGTGGAGGCAAGGTACAACGAGCTCTCCGAGCTGCTGGCCAACGAGGCGGTCTTAAACGACCAGAAAAAGTACCAGGGCTACGCAAAGGAACACTCACAGCTGACCGATGTTGTGGAAGCCTATCAGGAACTGCTGCGCATTGAGGAAGAGATCGAAGGCAGCAAGCAGATGCTAGAGGGCAAGGACGAAGAGATGCGTGCCATGGCAAAGGAAGAGCTTGCCGAACTACAGGAGGAGAAGGAGCGGGTAACGAATGAAGTTAAGGTCATGCTCCTTCCCAAGGACCCCAATGATGAAAAGAACATCCTGCTTGAGATACGGGCCGGCGCGGGCGGTGACGAGAGCACACTTTTCGCTGCCGAGATATTCCGCATGTATCAACGCTACGCTGATAGTCAAAACTGGAAAGTTGAGATATTAAGCTCCAACCCAACGGGGCTTAACGGATATAAAGAAATAATCGCCATAATCGAGGGCAAAGGCGCCTACTCGCGGCTTAAGTATGAGAGCGGTGTGCATCGTGTCCAGCGTGTCCCTGAAACGGAAAGCTCCGGAAGGCGCCACACCTCGACCGTTACGGTTGCTGTTATGCCGGAGGCCGAAGAGGTGGAAGTGGACATAAACGAGGACGACCTTCGCATCGACACCTTCCGCGCCGGCGGTCACGGCGGGCAGAACGTAAACAAGGTCGAGACGGCTGTCAGAATAACCCACGGACCAAGCGGCATAGTCGTAAACTGTCAGGACGAGAAGAGCCAGCACAAGAACAGGCAAAAGGCCATGAAGATACTCTTAAGCCGCCTGCTTGATCTTGAGATAAGGGCGCAGCAAAAAGAACTCGCGGCAGAGCGCAGGAGCCAGGTCGGCACCGGCGACAGAAGCGAGAAGATACGCACATACAACTACCCCCAGAACCGTGTAACGGATCACAGGATGGGGCTTACGCTTCATAAGCTGGAAGAGATCATGGAAGGCGACCTAAAGGAGCTGACCGACACCATAATAACATACTACCAGACCGAGGCATTGAAGACAGCCGGTACGGCAAAGTAAATTATGGATAAATTAATTATACACGGCGGATCAAGGCTTGTCGGAACGGTGGAGATAAGCGGCGCAAAGAACTCGGCACTGCCGCTTCTTTCGGCAACCATACTGAGCAGCGGCGTACACACTATAACCAATGTGCCCAAACTTAAGGACATAGAGACCTTCCTTATACTTTTGGAACATCTCGGTACCAAGGTAGATATCGAAAACGACGGCACGACCGTTAAGCTCGACTCAAGCAGTGCGGACAAACAGGACGCTCCATATGAGCTTGTAAAAACCATGCGTGCTTCCATTCTCGTGCTCGGCCCCCTTCTTGCCAGATACGGCAAGGCAAGCGTTAGCATGCCGGGTGGCTGCGCCATCGGGGAAAGGCCTGTGGACCTTCACTTAACGGCACTGGAAAAGATGGGCGCGAAGGTAGAGATAGAACACGGCTACATAAAGGTAGAGTGCAAGAAGCTTAAGGGCGCTCATATATACTTCGACACGCCGACCGTAACCGGTACTGAAAATATCATGATGGCCGCCACGCTGGCGGATGGCGAGACCGTGATCGAGAACGCCGCGCTTGAACCTGAGGTTGCGGAGCTTGCATCTGCGCTGAAAAGCATGGGCGCGAAAATAGAAGGCGCGGGAACAGAGATGTTGACCATAACCGGGGTTCGGGATTTGAAACCTTTGAACTTCAAGGTCATGCCGGACCGCATAGAGGCAGGGACTTTCATGGTCGCTTCAGCCATGACAAAGGGCAATGTGCTTATAAAGGACTGCCCCATAGAGACGCTCGATGTTGTATGTGAAAAGCTAAGAGCGGCAGGAGCAGTAATAGAGATAGAAGAGGAAGGCGTAAGGGTCAAGGGAGACTGGCCCATAACCAGCGTTGACATAAAAACAAACCCCTACCCCGGCTTTCCGACCGACATGCAGGCACAGATGACGGCGATGATGAGCATAGGAAGCGGTCTGAGCGTCATCTCTGAGACGATATTCGAGAACCGCTTCATGCACATTGGAGAGCTCAAGAGAATGGGCGCGGACATAAGCGTTGACGGAAGGAACGCTATCGTTCGGGGCGTCAGGGGCTTAAGCGGAGCGCCGCTTATGGCAACGGACCTGAGGGCAAGCGCCTCATTGATCCTGGCCGGCCTTGTAGCGGACGGAGTAACAGAGATATCCCGTGTATACCACCTTGACCGTGGTTACGCGGCAATAGAGAAAAAACTAAGCGCCCTCGGGGCCGACATAAAAAGGATAAGCCAGTGAAGGAAACACTCACGATAGCACTGCCAAAGGGCAGGATACAAAAAGATACGGAGAAGATATTCTCCAACGCAGGGATAACCATACCAAAAAAAGAGAACAGCGACGACCGCAGGCTAATCTTTGAGAACAAGGAAGACAACCTCCGCTTCATGATAGTACGCGCCCAGGACGTGCCGACATACATAGAGTTCGGTGCCGCCGATATCGGTATAGCCGGCAGCGATGTACTCATAGAACAGGGGCGCGACCTCTACGAGCCGCTTGACTTGAAGATCGGCAAGTGCCGCTTATCAGTGGCCGAACCCGTGGAGCTTAAAAAAAGTGACAACCCAGGGAACTGGACACACATCAGGGTGGCCACAAAGTATCCGAATATAACAAAAAAATACTTCTCGGATAAGGGCATTCAGACCGAGCTTATCAAGCTCTACGGCTCGATCGAGCTTGCGCCGATACTGGGGCTTAGCGAGAGGATAGTCGACCTTGTTGAAACAGGCGAGACCATGAGGCAGAACGGACTTATTGAGGTAGAGACCATAATGGAGGTAAGCTCACGTTTGATAGTTAATCGTGCCAGCCTTAAGACAAAACCCAAACGGGTCAAATCACTTGTAGAGAAGCTCAGCAAAGTGATATAAAAGAGTGAACGAATGGATATCTTAAGAACAAAAGACAAGGGATTCAAAGCTCGCCTCAGTGAGATAACAAAGCGCGGAGAGGAAGACACCTCGCGCGTTGAGGCGGTTGTGCGTGAGATACTTGATAACATAAAAAAGCGCGGCGACGGTGCCTTAAAAGAGTACACAAAAAAGTTCGATAACGTTGTCATAAAAGGCTCGATCGAGGTAAGCAGACGCGAGATAAATGCGGCCTTAAAAAAGATAAGCAAGAAGGATCTTGAGATACTGAAGCTATCGGCTGAGCGCATAAAGGATTTTCACAGCAGACAGCTCCAGAACTCGTGGTTTACGACCGAGGCCGACGGGACTTTACTTGGCCAAAGGGTAACGCCGATGACAAGGGTCGGCATCTATGTGCCGGGCGGAAAAGCCTCCTACCCCTCAACCGTTCTTATGAACGCGGTGCCCGCGAAGGTAGCCGGCGTGAAAGAGGTCATCATGGTAACCCCTCCGGGCAAAGACGGTATCGATCCGTATGTCCTCGCTGCGGCGGATGTCGCGGGGGT
>DAOVXI010000184.1 GCA_030636245.1 Deltaproteobacteria bacterium | reverse complement strand
GCCATGAATGAAGTAAACGCTCTTTTAAGCGATTTTAAAAGAGGTGATCATGAAAGAGCTGTGAGAGCGGTTGAACCGCCACAGAATGAGACAAGAATTGAAGTTATTGAGTACGATACCAAGCTTGCCCAGATCGGTATTGCCTTTCATGTTCCGGAGCAGAAACATCATGACATCTTTGCGATAGATGTTATGAGTGAGGTACTCACCTCAGGTATCAACTCCAGGCTCTACAAAGCACTTAAGATAGATAAGCAGCTTGTAACATCCATCTCCACATATGCGATGACCCCTAAGGATCCCGGGGTGTTCCTTATAACGGCCACCCTTGAAACAAAAAACATAGAAGAAACGCTCATTGATGTTGTCTCTGTAATAAAGGAGCTCGGCAGGGACGGCGCCAACCAGCGTGAGCTTAAGAAAATAAAGTCAAGCCTTGAAAGCAGTTTCATTTACTCAAGAGAGACCATGGAAGGGAAAGCCTCACAGCTTGGATACTATGAAACTATAAGCGGCTCGCTTGAGTTCGAAAAAGAATATCTTAAAGGAATAAACGCGGTAACTAAAGAGGATATAAAAAATGCGGTTAATAAGTACCTGGACTTCTCAGGTATGACAATATCCTTAATACTCCCCTCTGATGATACAAACAATATCTCAGAAAACGTCCTGCGTAGATATGTAAAGAAAGCGGTCAGTAAGAAACAAACTCCTAAAGAAACGCTCAAGGCAGATAAGAATGGTGTCATAAAGCTGACACTACCGAATGGAGTGACCCTGCTCGTTAAGGAAGATCACTCAAATGAAACCGTGGGCATATACTCTGCCTTTACCGGTGGCATCAGGTCTGAACAAGAGGAAACGAACGGCATCGGAAACCTGCTTAGCGGCATGCTTACGCGCGGCACAAAGAAGTATACACGCCAAGAACTGGCAAGAGAACTTGAAGACATATCAGGCTCTATAGGCGGCTTCTCCGGAAGGAACACAACCGGGATGAGCGCTGAGTTTCTTTCAAAACACTTTGACAAAGGCTTCTCTCTATTCAGTGAAGTCCTCCTGAACCCAACATTCCCTCAAACGGAGTTGGATCTACTGAAACAAGACATCCTTGCGGCGATAAAGAAACAGGAGGACTACATACCCGGCTATACATTCAAACTTTTATATAAAGAGCTCTATGGAGACCATCCATACTCAATGCCTGTTATCGGTACAAAACACTCAGTTACAGATATAACAACGGATGCCCTTAGAGATCACTACAAAATGATATTCACTCCCGAGAGAATGGTCATCGCAATAGTGGGCGATGTCGAAGCTTCATATGCTGTAAAACTTATAAGTGAGAGTTTCAGCTCTTTTAGATCAACTGAAGCCCCTCTTCCGGTAACCCCTTCCATTATCTCTCCGGAGAGCATCATAGAAACAGGCGATACCAAGGAAAAACAGCAAACGAATATAGGTATAGGCTTTACCGGGACTACCATAGACTCAGCCGACAAATACCCTCTAAAGATCATAGCCGAGTTGCTGGGCTCGCACGGAGGTCGCCTCTTTGTAGAGCTACGTGACAAGAAAAGCCTTGCATACTCTGTATTCGCATTCTCAAGAAGCGGCATAGAGCCGGGAATATTCGGGCTATACATCGGGTGCTCACCCGACAAGGAAGACGAAGCTATTGAAAGTATCTTCACAGAACTCAGAAAACTAACCTCAACCAGAGTGAGCAAGAAGGAACTCGCAAGAGTAAAGAACTCTATTGCCGGTTCATATGAGATAGGGCTTCAGGATGTTATGAGCCAGGCTTCCGACATGGCAACAAATGAACTGGTCGGGCTTGGCTATGACTATAGTGAAAGATATGTGAAGATGATAAACAAGGTGTCAGCAAACGACATCAAAAAAATCGCGAAGAAGTTTTTTACACTCGATAAATATGTGATCTCTGTGGTGGGTCCGGCGATAGATAGCGAAACAGAAGAGAACTCGGCGGTCGAAGATAACAACGAGAATAACGATCACCCGGTCAATTAATACGAAAGAATTTACTACTTGGTTGTCGCGGTATAAACCCCGTCCCATCCTTGGGACGGGGGCGCGGCGATATACTCTTCGCATCTCTTTATATATAGCTTTGAAGGAGAGTCATCAGGGAACTCACTTAAGATACTCTGAAAAGCGGTTTTAGCCGTCTTGAACTTTCCTTTTCTATAATCAATAAGCGCTTTGGGGAACTGATTCATGAGATAAGACGCCCTCTCTCCCTGCTCCATAAGTTCGTAAACAGCGATAGGACGATTCTTTCCTTTTACCCTTAACAGATCCAACTCCCTGAAGATGAAAGTATCACGTGCGTTCTTATAGATATCATCTGAAACAAGTATACCCACACCGTAAAGTTTAGTCATCCCCTCAAGCCTTGACGCAGTGTTTACCGTATCGCCTATCGCGGTGTAATCAAAACGTAAGGCAGCACCCATGTTGCCGACTACAGCCTCACCGCAATGAAGTCCTATACCTATTTTTATTGAAGGAAGGCCACGTGATGTCCACTCCATATTTACCTTAGATAGCTTTGCGATCATCGCGAGCGCAACCTTGCAAGCTTTCTTGGGATGTTCAGGCAGATCAACAGGAGCATTGAAAATCGCCATTATCGCGTCACCGATATATTTATCAAGAGTACCCTTCTCCTTGAAAATTATCTCGGTCATCGGTGTTAAATACTTATTTAAGAGAGCCACCAATTGTTCAGGGGGCATCTTTTCAGATAAGCTCGTAAAGCCGCGTATGTCTGAAAACAGTATTGAGACATAACGCTTCTCGCCACCAAGCTTCAAGCTGTCAGGATCCTTTAGTATCTCACTCACTACCTGCGGTGGAACATAAGTGGAAAAAGCTTTTTTATAGAACTTACTTTTCTGCTCGAAGATTATGTTCCTATAGGCTTCACACACAATATAAGTAAGAGATAGGGACAACAGCGGGAAGAGCAGGCTTGGAAGCATATCATACTGAGCATAAAGATAATAAAAGAACAATGTTATAAATAAAAATGTGCCGCCAAAAACCGCAAGGCTCAAATATGTTCTGCGGAGTTTCGATATAATGTACGCAAGAATAACAGGGAATAATACTATTAAGATCAGAGTCAGAAGAAGCGTTGAAACATCTCTTCTGAGATACCATCCCTCCAGTATGTTACCGGCTATTGTTGCGTGTACCGCAACGGCGGGAGAAAGCGGATCGTCCGGAGTAACTCTTATGTCAT
>DAOVXI010000157.1 GCA_030636245.1 Deltaproteobacteria bacterium | reverse complement strand
GCAATACATCAATATGTCAAATAGATAATATCAATAGATAGAGAGGGTATTAGCTAAGAACACTATACTTTAATGATATCTTATTTTGTTAAGAACTCAATAAATGTGTGAGTTATCGGAGAGTTATAACGCAGTTTGTTTGTAATGATCCAGAAACTTCTTGAGATATGGAGCCCGGGTACGGTAATTTCGGTCAGGATACCTTCACTCAATTCCTTCTCTATGGCCTGCACAGATATAAATGCCGCGCCAAGCCCATTCAAAACGGATTGCTTTACAGCCTGGGTCGAGCCCATCTCAGCCACCACATTCAATTCACCAGGCTCCAGCTTACAAGCCCTAAGCGCGCTCTCTGTCGCCTCTCTGGTCCCGGAGCCGTGTTCACGTAGAATAAGCGGTATGCGCTGGAGGTTACTTGGGCTAAGCTCTCCTGCGATAAGGTCTGCTCTGGCCACAAGCACTATCTTATCATCCATGAACTTCGTAGAGATTACGGACGGGTCTTTTACTGAACTTCCTATAACACCGATATCCACAGTACAATCAAGGACCTTCTGTATGATCGTTCTTGTGTCTGCAATCCTTATCATAGGAATAACGTCCGTGAACTCGGCAATGAAGCTACTTAACCTGTTGGGAATAAGATACTCACCAGGTATAGTGCTCGCGCCGATCAGGAGCTTCCCCTTAACACTTCCCGAGTATTCATCAAGTGCTATACGTGCCTCATCCTTAAGACGGAGCACATCCTTTGCGTATCCGTAAAGAATTTCACCTGCTCTGGTGGGTTTTACTTTTCTGCCGAGGCGGTCGAAAAGTTTACATGAAAGGTCATCCTCAAGTGATTTAATGTGAATACTGACGGTAGGCTGGGTAAGCTTTAGCGCTCTGGCAGCTTTTGAAAAGCTCCCTTGCTCAAAAACCTGGCTGAATATCTCAAGAAGGCGGATTTCCATTGGAACACCCCGTAATGCTTGGTGAAGCTATGCGGTTAATAACGGAAGTTAGGTTACAAACTTGTCGTAGTCGCTATCTCTCTTCCGATAAACCCCATCGTAACTTATATCGGCCCCTTTAAGTACAGCTATAACGGTTTCAAAGACATCATCATTAATAGATATAACCAGCTCACAGGCAGTTGTTATGCTCTTTGGTGCCGGATCAAGTCTAAAATCTAAGCCTGCGTTCTTTAAAACTTCCTCGGCTTTAAGAACAATATGTGTGTTGGCGAAGGTCAGAATTAACTTCATAACAAGTGTACAGCTACATCTCCTTGCTCACATTAAGGTAACATCATAACTGACAGTTATGCGTAGCCTTCTAACCTTTTTGCATAAAAAGGGAAGGCTTTGCAGAGTTCCATGACCTCGCCCTCGATCTTTTTAAGAGTAGATTCATCATCTCTTCCCTTTAAGGCTCTATCAATGAAGCCGGCTATATGTTTCATCTCTGAGGGGCCCATGCCTTTTGTGGTTGCCGCTGGAACCCCTATCCTTATGCCGCTTGTAATACAAGGACTACGTGTTTCAAAGGGCACGGTATTTTTGTTCACCGTTATGCCGGCATGCTCAAGAGCGGCCTCGGCATCTTTGCCCGTAATATCCTGCTTTGTAAGGTCAAGCAGCATAAGATGGTTATCCGTTCCCCCTGAGACCAGGTCATAACCTTTTTCAATGAGAGCGTCTGCGAGCACACTTGCGTTCTCGACCACCTGCTTTTGATACTCTTTGAAATCCGGCAAAAGGGCTTCTTTTAGAGCAACCGCCTTTGCTGCTATTACATGCATAAGGGGTCCACCCTGAATGCCCGGGAAGATTTCTTTATCAATTGCTTTCTGAAACTCTTCCCTGCACATTATCATCCCTGAGCGCGGACCTCTAAGTGTTTTATGAGTTGTTGTTGTAACGAACTCGGCATGCGGCACAGGGCTTGGATGAACGCCTGCGGCGACGAGTCCTGCTATATGGGCCATGTCCACCATTACCTTCGCCCCAACCTCATCCGCTACTTCACGGAACGCCTCAAAGTCTAGCGTGCGAGGATAGGCGCTTGCGCCAACAACGATTATGGCAGGATTGTGCTCCTTTGCAAGCGAACGTACCTCGTCCATATCTATACGCTGATCCTCTTTTCTTACACCGTAAAAATGTACGTCATATATCTTGCCGGAGAAGTTAACCGGACTTCCGTGCGTAAGGTGCCCGCCATGTGAAAGGTTCATGCCCAGAATACTATCGCCCGGTTTTAACATGGACATATAAACAGCCATGTTGGCCTGTGAGCCTGAGTGAGGTTGAACGTTAATGTGCTCTGCGCCGAAGAGTTCTTTTGCCCGGTCAATAGCAATTCTTTCCGCTACATCAACAAACTCACAACCGCCGTAGTATCGTTTTCCGGGATAACCCTCAGCGTATTTATTAGTAAGAACGCTCCCGACCGCCTCAAGTACCGCCTCGCTCACTATGTTCTCGCTTGCGATAAGCTCTAACTTATACTCCTGACGTTCGGTCTCATTTTTTATTGCTTCGAAAATCTCTGAGTCAAAATCTTTAATGTATGACATCTATCCTCACCTTTCAGATTTATTCCAGTAGCGAAGTTACTTTTCTATCTTGTCAAGGCGTCTTTGATGCCGACCGCCCTCGAACTCTGTGCTGAGCCATACATCTGTTATCTCCTCGGCCATTGTTTTCCCAATAACCCTGCCACCGAGAACAAGTACGTTGCTGTCATTATGAAGCCTGGTAAGTTTTGCGCTCAAAGGCTCGGAGCAAAGTGAGGCCCTCACACCGCTTACCCTGTTGGCTGTTATGCTCATGCCAACGCCTGTGCCGCAGATGAGTATGCCTCGAGTGCCTTCATCTCCTGCGACCAACTCGGCAAGCTTACGTCCATACTCCGGATAATCAACGCTCTCTTCGTTATCACAACCAAGGTCCTCTACTTCAAGATCCTTATCCGCCAGAAAACCTTTTAAATATTCCTTCAACTCAAAGCCCGCATGATCGGATGCTATAAATATCTTCTTCATCATCTATCCCTCAAACTTCTTGAAGGCAAGCACGGCGTTCGTGCCTCCGAAACCAAACGAATTAGATATGGCCGCATTAACATTAAGCTCTCTTGCGGTGTTCGGAACATAATCAAGGTCGCACTCAGGGTCAGGTGTTTTGTAGTTTATTGTAGGCGGCACGACTCCGTTCTTTATGGCAAGAGCCGAAAAGACAGCCTCTATCCCGCCTGCCGCACCCAGTAAATGTCCGGTCATGCTTTTTGTTGAGCTGATGGCGACTTTTTTAGAGTGATCACCAAAGGCTGTTTTTATTGCCATTGTTTCATATAGATCATTATAATATGTGCTCGTGCCATGTGCGTTTATGTAGTCAACATCCTCTGGATTAAGCCCGGCGTTCTTTATCGCAATCTTCATACACCTTGCCGCACCCTCTCCGCCTTCGGAAGGGGTTGTCATATGGTGCGCGTCTGAAGTCATTCCATACCCCACGACCTCGCAGTAGATGTTAGCACCACGTTTTTTAGCGCTCTCAAGCTCCTCTAACATCACAACACCCGCACCTTCACCAATAATAAATCCATCACGTTCTTTGTCAAAGGGACGGCTAGCTTCTTCTGGATTGTCATTATGCTGAGACAGTGCCTTCATAGAGTTAAAGCCGGCAACACAAAGCGGTGTTATAACGCTTTCCGTACCGCCTGCGATCATGGCATCGGCCTCATCATACTTTATAAGTCTGAAAGCGTCCCCGATGGAGTGAGTTCCTGTTGCGCATGCCGATACGGCACAGCTGTTGGGACCCTTTGCTCCGAGCCTTATTGATACCTGGCCGCTCGCTAAATTTATTATTACCATTGGGATAAAGAAAGGTGTTATGCGTGAAGGGCCTTTTTTATTGAGCACGTCATGCCAATGTTCTATTGCAGGGAGTCCGCCCATGCCGGCACCGACGTAAACGCCGAAACGCTCCGCGTTCTCCTCGGTTACGGTAAAACCGGAGTCTTTGAAGGCCTCGATACTTGCGCCCATCGCATAGTGGATAAAGGTATCCATCTTG
>DAOVXI010000176.1 GCA_030636245.1 Deltaproteobacteria bacterium | reverse complement strand
TTTTTATATTTTTAGTTTTTTTACGATTCCGTGCCGTCGCTCTTACGCTTGCCCAAAAGATAGTCCTCGATAAAGCCGTCGAGCTCGCCATCAAGCACCGCGTCAACATTGGAGTTCTCGTGACCTGTCCTGTGGTCCTTTACCAGACGGTAGGGCTGCATAACATAGGAGCGGATCTGCGAGCCCCACGCGATATCACGCTTTTCCTTGTGAAGCTCACTCATTTTCTCTTCTTCTTCCTTGAGCTTCAGCTCATAGAGCCTCGACTTCAGGAGCTTCATGGCAACGGCCTTGTTCTTGTGCTGACTTCTCTGGTTCTGGCACTGTACAACGATGTTGCTCGGAAGATGCGTTATACGCACGGCGCTGTCCGTCTTATTAACGTGCTGGCCTCCGGCACCGCTCGCGCGGTAGGTGTCTATCCTGAGCTCCGCCTCGTTCACCTCTATGTCTATATCCCCCTCGACCTCGGGATAGACAAAGACCGATGCGAATGACGTGTGCCGTCTCTTTGCCGAGTCATACGGACTTATGCGTACAAGTCGGTGCACCCCTGCCTCGGCCTTAAGGTAGCCGTAAGCAAACTCCCCGGATACGGAGAAGGTAACGCTCTTTATCCCTGCTTCCTCGCCCGGTATCAGGTCAAGCACTGACACTTCATAGCTCCTCATCTCGGCCCAGCGAAGATACATCCTGCGCAGCATATCGGCCCAGTCCTGAGCTTCAGTGCCGCCGGCACCGGGGTGGATGGAAACAATGGCGCCGAGCTTGTCGCTCTTGCCTGAGAGCATCCTCTCTATCTCAAGAGCCGAGACCTCTGCGATAAGTTCATCTATCTTAAGAAGCGCCTCTTTGGCGGTCTCGCTGTCGTGCTCTTCCGTTGCAAGCTCCAGCAATACCTCGGCGTCGTCTATATTGACCTTAAGCGAGTCATAACCCTCTATCGCGTTCTCAAGAGAGCTCTTCTCCTGCATGACCTCTTTCGCTTTGTCCGCGTCGTCCCAGAAACCCTCCACCGCGCTCTTAAGCTCTACGGCCTTAAGCTCTTCTCTCTTCCCATCCGGGTCAAAGATAACCTCTTAATTCCTCAAAGCGGTCCTTTACCTCTGTCAAGCTATCGCGTATATCTTCAAACATTTAGTACCCCTGTCCCCTTATATTCCTGTTGAAGATTATAATAAACGCAAAGGAGGATAAAATAAAGCAAAATAGCGGGAACAACATAGGAAACTTTGTGAAGAATGTTTTCGGGCCGCCAATTAGTACCCTCTCGTTTATGACATCGTCAGTGAAGAGCAGGCTCTTGGAAAGGACCTCGCCCGTGGGAAGGATAACAGCGCTTATGCCGGTGTTGGCAGAACGCACAAGAGGCACACCTGTCTCGATCGAGCGAAATCGGCTCATAGCGAAGTGCTGATGCGGGGCAGGTGAGTCGCCAAACCAGCCGTCGTTAGTGATATTTATGAGGAAATCCGCACCCTCCCTGACATACTTTGCGCTTATGTTCGGGAATATAGCTTCATAACAGATAAGTGTGCCAAAGGAAAAGTTGCCCATCTTGATCGTTTTAAAACCGCTTAAGCCGGGGCTATAATCACCCACGCCGTAGGTGAGCTTGTCTATGAAGAAGAGCATCTTCCTTAGAGGCACGTACTCGCCGAAAGGCACAAGGTGGACCTTGTCATAACGGTCAAGCTCCTCGCCTTCGGGAGAGAAAAGAAAAGCACTGTTATGCAGAGTGAAGCCGGGCGAGTCCTCGTGAGTGCCCCCACCCTCTCCATAGTAAGAACTTCCGATAAAGAGATGCGCTCCGCCTTCTTTTGCTATCTCTTTTACCTTGCGTAGACCCCTGTTATCATATCCCGCGGTAAAGGGCAGCGCCGTCTCCGGCCAGATGATAAGCTTCGCTCCCCGCTTTGCCGCCAGTGTGCTCAGCCCCGCGTACTTATCCATGATATAAGATTTACTGCTAAGGTCCCACTTTGTTGCCTGATCGATGTTGCCCTGGAGTATCCCAACATCCAGGAGATTTACGTTACTGATGTTACTCATGGCAGCAACCCTCAGCATACCGAAAACGACGGAGAGTATTATGAGCGCAAGGCCGAGTATAACAGGCATCCTTGCAAAGACCTTGTTCTTTATGTAGCTTGAGATGGTAAAGTATAAAGCAAGGTTAAGGAAGACGACAAGGAATGATACGAGCCAGACCCCGCCAAGGCTTGAGACCTGGATAAGCGGCGTAAAGGGAGCTTGGGAGTAGCCGATCAGCATCCACGGAAAGCCTGTAAAAAGAAACCCTCTTATGACCTCAAGGCTAACCCAGGCGGCCGCGAGGGTACCGGCCGCATAAAGCGGCTTCATATTACTTAAGTAACGAAAGAGAAGTGCAAAGACCCCGAAGTATAAAGAAAGATACAGAACGAGAAGTATCAGAACAAGTGTTGAAGAGAAGAGAGCGACATCGCCGTAGTTGTTCATGGCAAAGACTATCCAGTAGACGGAAGAGAAGTAGAATACCGCTCCTGTCAATATGCCGTAAAGGAAAGCTTTCTTACGGGTAGCGGCCTTCTTTATTGCCATAAAAAAAGGAACAAGCGCTATCCATGCCAGAGGCCAGAGCGGATGAGGCTCGAATGAGAGCGAGAGAAGCACCCCGCTGATTATGGAAAGTATAATGGGCATAATGTGCCTTAAGGTTTAGGGTTTAAGGTTTGCTCGGCTCAACACCGAAAGCTATCTTATCGTATGCCAATTTTTTAAATTAGATCCTTTCGATAATATTCATTGTATCTTAAACTCTCCAGCAAGTTTCTTTGCTTCCTCAATCTGTTCCGGTGTCATTTCTTTGCTCCGGCTTCAACAAGTACTCTTGCAAGCCCCTCATCCTTGTTTGATATCGCTTTATCCAAAGCAGATTCTCCCTTATTATCCTTAATGTTTATATCCATACCCTTCTTTATTAAAAGTCTGGCCACATTCGAAAACGCCCCAACCCTATACTCTATATAATTATCATCTTCGTCAATATACCCGAAATCATCTAAAGCATACAGTAAAGCGGTTTGTCCCTTATTGCTTATAATATTCATATCCGCACCCGCTTCCACCAGAAAACCAGCATGACCAGCATGAGGGCCTAACGCATAAAAAAGAGCTGTTTCACCTTCTGTATTCTTAGCATTAATATCCGCGCCATTATTTATAAGAAACTTTACTATATCTAAGGACGAATATCTTACCGCATTAAAAAGAGCTGTTTCATTTAGGTAACCATACTCTACCGCATTTACTTCAGCACCCTTTTCCACAAGAAGCTTTACTATCTCGGCATTGTTACTCCTTACCTGACGAATATACTCATTGGATAGTTCTATCGTCGCCTTGCTTCCCTTTGATATAGATTCCTGGGTGTCGCTATCTTGGCTCCAAT
>DAOVXI010000005.1 GCA_030636245.1 Deltaproteobacteria bacterium | reverse complement strand
GTATTTTGATCATTATTTATAATCTCTTTGCTAAAAAATATTATTTAACTGACAAGTTTTCTAAAGCCCGCAACGATTGCCTGCTGGGGAGCTTTCTTAATTAGCGGTAGCGGCACATCCGATATCTTCTCATGGTCCTCGCCGTGCCTGAGGCTCATCTGTCTCAGACCCTCAAAGAAACTCGCCGCGCTTACGCTCTTTGGGCACCGGGAATAGCACTGAAGACAACCAAGACAAAGCCACATGCTCTCGCTACCGACAAGGTCGTCATACTGACCCATCTGAAGTTTTCTTATCATCTGTGTTGGCGGTATATCCATGGCGTAAGACACCGGACATCCGGCCGTACAGTTACCGCACTGGTAACAGTTCTTGGAGATCTCGCCGCTTACGCGCTCGATCTGTTTTACCTCAGCCCTTTGAAGGCTCTCTTTTATAAGTTTTACCAGCATCGTCTATCTACCCCCGTTAGTGTTAAGGGAACATTTATCAGTCCTAAAATCTTCAACGCCGCTCAACACATCCACAACTATTGAAAGTAGCCTGTGGCTACCGCTTGTACTTTTCTACGCCCTCTTTGAAGAGGTCTCCGCCGTGACAGTCGTTAACCACTATTGCGGGAAAATCCTCAACTTCGAGTCTGCGTATGGCCTCGGGACCAAGGTCGTCGTATGCGATGACCTCTGCCTTTTTAATGCTCTTTGCAACAAGCGCTGCGGCTCCGCCGACGGCCGCCATATAAACAGCCTTGTTCTTCTTTAGTGAGTCGAGTACTTCTTCGTTACGCTGGCCTTTGCCTACCACGCACTTAAGGCCAAGATCCAAGAGCTGGGGCGTATACGCATCCATCCTGCCGCTTGTCGTCGGGCCCGCGCTCCCGATAACCTCTCCGGGCCTTGCAGGGGTCGGGCCGACATAGTATATGACCTGACCTTTTATGTCAAAGGGAAGTTCCTCTCCCTTTTCGAGCAATTCTATGAGTCTTTTGTGGGCCGAGTCTCTGGCGGTATATATAACACCTGTTATGGAAACCCTGTCGCCGACCTTGAGATTTTCAACTACCTCATCTGTAAAAGGAGGGGTTATCTTGATCGCATCCGCCATTAGAGCTCTACCTCCTTATGTCTGTCGGCGTGGCACTGAACGTTGATGGCCACGGGAAGGCTTGCTATATGACACGGCGCGCTCTCAACGTGAATGGCAAGAGCTGTCTTTATTCCACCGAATCCCATAGGACCGATTCCGAGTTTGTTTACGCCGATCAAAAGCTCAGCTTCAAGGGCCGCAAGCTCGGGATCCGAGTTCTTGCTTCCAATCTTCCTAAGGAGCGCCTTTTTCGACAAGATCGCGCTTTTCTCGAAGTTCCCGCCTATGCCGATACCGAGAACTATCGGGGGGCACGGGTTGCCTCCGGCTGTTTTGACCGCTTCATAAACAAAGTCCTTAACACCCTCAACGCCCTGGGCTGGCTTTAACATACGGAGCTGACTCATGTTCTCACTCCCCGCGCCCTTTGGAGCGAACTTTATCTTAAGGGTATCTCCCTCAACGACCGTTGTATGAATGATCGCCGGGGTATTGTCCCCTGTGTTCTTCCTTGAAAACGGGTCGCACACTGATTTACGAAGATACCCGTCCTCGTAACCTCGCCTTACGCCCTGGTTTATACCCTCCTCAAGAGAGCCTTCAAGTTTAATGTCACGTCCAAGCTCCACAAAGAATACGGCGATGCCTGTGTCCTGACACATGGGAGCGCCCTTCTCCTCTGCAAGCTCATAGTTATCTACTATCTGCTTTAGAACGTCCCTGCCCAGAGGGCTTTCCTCGGTCTCTGCCGCATTCTTGATAGCCGCCTTAACGTCTTCGTCAAGTTTTGTTGCGGCCTCAATGCAAAGCTCCCTCACCGCGTCACTTATCGTATTTTCACTTATTGTCTTCAATTTATATATTAAGCTCTTTTATCAAGTTCTTTATCGCATCCACACTCTCATCAAAGGCCTTCTTCTCGCCCTCGTCCAACTCAAGCTCCAAGACCTTCTCAACCCCATTCGCACCAAGCACGACCGGAGCACCAACGAATAGTCCGTCCACCCCGTACTCACCGCTTAGGTAGGCCGCGCACGGGATAACACGTTTCTTGTCCTTCAAGATTGCCTCGGCCATCTCTGCCGCTCCCGCGCTCGGAGCATAGTAGGCACTGCCTGTTTTAAGAAGATTCACTATCTCAGCTCCGGCGGTCTTTGTTCTCTGCATTATCTCATCAAGCCTTTTATCATCAATGAACTGAGAGACGGGAATACCCGAGACCGTTGAGTATCTTTTTAACGGGACCATCTCATTTGCGTGCCCGCCTATGACCATCGCGTGTACATCTTCGACCGATACATCAAGCTCCATCGCAAGAAAAGCCCTTAGCCTCGCGCCGTCAAGCGCTCCAGCCATACCTATAACCTTATTTGGCTTAAGCCCGCTCTCCTTCCAGGCGATATAGACCATAACGTCAAGCGGATTGGTGACTATGATGAGCGTCGTATCAGGCGAGTACTTTACTATCTCGCCGACAATACCCTTAAGTATCTGCGAGTTCTTCTCGATCAGGTCGCTACGCTCCATGCCCGGCTTTCTGGCAAGCCCGGCCGTAATAATTACCAGATCGGAGCCCTTTGTATCTTCATAGCTGTTGGCTCCGCTTATCCTCGAATCAAAGCCTTCTATTGGGGACGCTTCCATCATATCAAGCGACTTTCCCTGTGGCATTCCCTCCAGTATGTCAACGAGCACCACATCTCCAAGCTCTTTTTGAGCAACCCAAAGGGCTGTGCTTGCTCCAACGTTTCCGCCACCTACGACTGTAATCTTTTTCCGACCCATATCAAATCTCCTTCACTTGAAAACCTTATAAAAACAAATACTTACGTAAAACACCTGCCGTATATAAGTGAAAAATCCCCGCAAAAAGAACACAATATAAACGATCTTTTCTGTGTTCCCACTCTAGAGCCACTGTCTCTAAAACATTGAATTACGCCAAGATTTTACACAAGGCGGGCCGCCCGAAGCAGAGGCGTTCAAAAAGAGTTCGGGGTGAATTCGAACATTGTATACAGTATACAGTAATACCGTCCCCTGTCAAGAATAAAACATAGGGCCTCCCATCTTAGAAAATCCTTGACAGAGGTATACTCCTTTGTTAGTTTTACATGTCTGGCTTTGTGTCGCCCTAAGCGGCCTTAAGGCCCGGTCAACACTTATTAGGTATCCAATAAGATAAAAAAACTTTAGGAGAACATAACAATGAAAAAGCATTATCTTTTAGCACCGGGACCAACCCCGGTACCTGAGCGTGCACTCTTGGCAATGGCAGCCCCAATGATACACCACAGAACTCCACAGTTCTCAGCGATCTTTAAAGAGGCGGCCCAACTTTTAAAGTACGTATTCCAAACCGAAAATGATGTGCTCATCCTTGCCTCATCAGGCACGGGAGCGATGGAAGGCTCAATTGTGAACTTCTTTAGCCCTGGAGATGAGGTGCTCGCCATAAACGGCGGCAAGTTCGGTGAGAGGTGGGGCCAGATAAGCGAAAAGTATGGCCTTAAGGTACATTGGATAAAAGTTGAGTGGGGAGATGCCGTAAGCTCAGCCGCTGTGAAGGAAGTTCTTGACGCAAACCCGGCCATAAAAGCCGTTCTTTGCCAGGCAAGCGAGACGAGCACCACGGTCCAGCACCCGATAGAAGAGATCGCAGCCCTCACAAAGGATCGTGAGACCCTTTGCATTGTAGACGGTATAACAGCCGTTGGTGTAGCAGATATGCCGATAGACAAGTGGGGCGTTGACATAATGGTCTCAGGCTCACAGAAAGCATTCATGCTCCCTCCGGGACTTGCGTTTGCCTCTATAAGTGAGAAGGCATGGAAGTTTAACGAGAGCGCAACATGCCCCCGCTACTACTTTGACTTTGCAAAAGAAAGAAAGAACCTCGGAAAAGACACCAGCGCCTATACCCCGGCGGCAAGCCTTATAATAGGCCTTCGTGAGATACTTCTCATGATAAAAGAAGAGGGACTCGAGAATACATTCAAGCGTCACGACCGTTTGGCCAGAGCCGCAAGGGCCGCGATGGAAGCTTTGGGAATGAAGCTTCTTGCGCCGAAAAGCCCGAGCTTTGCCACAACCGGTGTTTACGTCCCGGAGGGTGTTGACGGAGCAAAGTTCGTTAAGTACATGAGGGACACAATGGGTGTTACCATGGCGGGAGGCCAGGACCACCTTAAGGGCAAGATATTCCGTATCGCTCACCTCGGTTTTGTCGATACATTCGATATGATAATCGCCATATCCACAATAGAGATGGCTCTGACAAAGTTCGGCGCCAAGATAGAGATGGGCAAAGGCGTGGCCGCGGCACAGAAGATACTCATAGAAGGCTTTGAGTAAAAACACTTAACTATAACAAAGAAGGAAGAGTAAAAAAATGAAAGTACTTTTAACTGACAACCTCTCGGACGTCGCAAGGGAGATACTGGAAAAGGCCGAGGGCATTGAGGTCGTAGTAGACAACAAGATAAGCCCTGAGGACTTGAAGGCGCGCATAAATGAGTTCGATGCCATAGCGCTCCGGAGCAGGACCAAGATAACCGCAGACCTACTTGAAGACTCGGAGACACTAAAGGTCGTTGGACGAGCTGGCACAGGGGTGGACAACATAGACGTACCTAACGCAAGCAAAAAAGGCGTTATTGTTATGAACACACCCGGCGGCAACACCATAACAACAGGTGAGCACGCCATCGCCATGCTTATCTCACTTTCAAGGAACGTGCCCCAGGCAACCGCCTCAATGAAGGCCGGTGCATGGGAGAAAAAGAAGTTCCAGGGCACTGAGGTAACAGGCAAGACCCTGGGCATCCTTGGTGTAGGCAACATCGGCTCAGTCGTTGCTTCACGCGCACAGGGACTCAAGATGAACGTTATCTCATACGACCCTTTCATAAGCGAAGAGGCGGCCGAGAAACTCGGCATAACCCTTGTCACACTTGATGAGCTTTACGCACAGAGTGACTTCCTTAGCATCCATGTTCCGCTCCTTAAGGAGACAAAGAACATGGTAGATAAAGCAGCCTTTGCCAAGATGAAAAAAGGCATTAAGCTCATCAACTGCGCGAGAGGCGGCATTGTAAATGAAGCCGACCTTGCTGGCGCAATTAAAGACGGCATTGTCTCCGGCGCTGCGCTCGACGTATTTGATGAAGAGCCGCCGCCAGCCGACAACCCGCTTCTGAGTCTTGATGAGGTCATACTCACCCCTCATCTCGGCGCATCCACACTTGAAGCCCAGGAGAACGTCGCGGTCGCGGTAGCTGAGCAGATACGGGACTACCTGACAACAGGCACTATACGGAACGCGCTTAATGTTCCGAGCGTCCCTGCAGAGACACTTACAACGCTTGCCCCCTACATTACACTTGGAGAAAAGCTCGGATGCTTCCAGGGACAGATCCTAAAGGGCGGCATAGAAGAGATTACAATAGAGTACTGCGGAGAGGTAGCAGAGCAGAACGTATCACCTATTACAATAGCCGCTATAAAAGGACTCTTGAGCCAGGTTATGGACGAGGTCGTAAACTTTGTTAACGCCCCTCACGTCGCGGAAGAACGCGGCATAAAGGTAACCGAGGTTAAGAGTTCAAGGAGCACAGACTTTACAAGTGCCGTAACAATTACAGTTAAAACAAAAGACAGCGAGAGCCTTATCGAAGGCGCTATCTTCGGAAAGAATGAGCCAAGGATAGTAAGGCTTGATAAATTCTTCATTGATGCGGTAACAGACGGCTTCCTTCTTGTGCTTCACAACCAGGATGAGCCCGGTGTTATCGGAGAGGTTGGAACACTGCTGGGCAAAGCCGGCGTTAACATCGCAAGGCTACACCTCGGAAGAGAAGTCGTAGGGGCAGAAGCCGTAAGCGTTTGGAACATAGACGCTCCCCCGAGTGACGAAACGTTAAAAGAGCTTAGCTCCCTTAAGCACATTATATCAGCCAAGGTAGTAGAGCTTTAACTCAGAGATAATTTAACGGGCATGGGCCCTAATAAGGCCCTGCCCTAAGAGTTTTACCCTATGAAAAACCTGCCGACAACATCACTCCCCGCAGGGGTAAAGGATACCCTTCCGGAAGAGGCCGAACAGATCGCCTCTGCTTGCGCCTCTGTAACCGAAGTATTCAAGTCTTCGGGCTTTGAGCGTGTAAGCACACCCCTTATCGAGTACCTTGACGTACTTTCACCGGGACTGGATCAAAACCTGGACAACACAGCCATTAAATTCATTGAGTACTCCACCGGAAAAGTCATGGCAATTCGTCCCGACGTAACCCCGCAGATAGCACGCCTCGTCTCAACAAGGCTTAAAGATAAACCGCTTCCCATAAAACTTTTTTATATCGAGAATGTAATGAGGATGAACAGGGGCAGTGAAGATAAGACCGTCTGCGAGACAATTCAGGCAGGAACTGAGCTCATAACCAAGGAAGCCGGCCCGGAAACGGACGCGGAGATCATCATAACGGCGATAGAGGCCCTTAAGAAAACAGGGATCAAGGACTTTAAGGTCGATCTGGCGGACATAGGCTTCATACGTTCGATATTTGCCAGAATAGAAGCAAGCACTGAAAGTAAAAAGGACATAGAAAAGTTCATCGCCTTAAAAGACACCAACGGACTAAGTAGGGCTATAGATAAAGCAGGGGGGGTCACAGAGGATGACAAGGAACTGCTTCTTTCCATCACCACCCTCTACGGAGAGGTTGAAGTAATAGAGGCGGCGGAAAAACTCAAAGGCACAAAGAACGCTCTTGGTAACCTAAAAAAAGTCGTAGAGATACTAACGGAAAAAGGTTACGGTGAAGCCATAACAATAGACCTTGGAGAGGTCCGCGGCTTTGATTACTACACGGGAATAATCTTCGAGGGTTTTGCCGAAGGATACGGCAAGGCACTGCTTGGAGGAGGACGCTACGACGGACTTCTCACAAAATACGGTATGGAAGCAAAAAGCACGGGCTTTGCGATTGATGTAGAGAACGTAGTGGAGCTACTTCAAACAAGGAAATAATATTATGGGAAAGAACGTAGTCATAGTAGGCGCCCAGTGGGGTGATGAAGGCAAGGGCAAGGTGGTTGACATCCTGACCGAAGATGCGGATATCGTCATCCGCTTTCAAGGCGGCAACAACGCAGGACACACCGTGATCGTAGATGACAAGAAGGTCGTCCTGCACCTGATACCCTCCGGCATACTTCACGAAGAAAAAACATGCGTCATAGGTAACGGCGTTGTGGTGGACCCGGAATGCCTTATTGAGGAGATAGACGGACTTCTTAAGGAAGGCTACACGGTAAACGAGCAGAACCTTATCGTAAGTAAGGATGCTCAGCTTATTTTGCCCTACCACAAACGGCTCGACATTGAAAAAGAGAAGCTACGCGGCACGCATAAGATCGGAACAACGGGACGCGGCATAGGCCCCGCCTATGAAGACAAGGTCGCTCGCTGCGGCATACGCTGTGCGGAGCTACTGAACCCAACCGCACTAAAGGAAAAACTTAAACACAGTATCGCCGAGAAGAACAGTTACTTTAAGGCCCTCACAGGTGAAGCAGGACTTGATGCGGATGAGGTGATAGAGGACTATATGCGGTACGCAAAAAGGCTTGCTCCGCTCATTCGTGATACATCCATATACATTGATAAAGCGATGAAGAACGGCAAGTCCATACTCTTCGAGGGAGCACAGGGAACGCTCCTTGATATTGACCACGGAACTTACCCCTATGTAACATCAAGCAACACGGTCTCCGGCGGTGCGGCAACCGGAACAGGGGTCGGCCCAACAAGACTCGGAACGATCGTCGGGGTTACAAAAGCATACGCCACGCGCGTTGGCGAAGGCCCCTTCCCAACCGAGCTTGATGAAGAAGAGAACGCCGCCCTTCGTGAACACGGCGGCGAGTACGGCGCAACCACCGGTCGGCCGAGAAGGTGCGGCTGGCTCGACATAGTGGCGCTTAAGTACGCCGTAAGGGTAAACGGCCTTGACGCTTTGGTGCTGACAAAGCTTGACGTCTTGGATAACCTGGATGAGATAAGCCTATGCACCGAGTATGAGCTTGACGGCGGAAAAGTAAGCGACTTCCCAACCGAGGCAGAGGTTCTTTCAAGGTGTAAGCCCATACTCAAGACGGTTAGCGGCTGGAAAACAAAAACAAGCGGCACAAAGGACTATAACGAGTTGCCGGATAAGGCAAAAAGCTACATAGAACTCATTGAAAAGCTGACAGGGGTTGAGGTAATACTGGTGAGCGTCGGGGCCGCAAGGAGCGAGGCCATCATAAGGAAAAATCCCTTTAGTTAATTAGAAAAAAGCACTCAATTAGCCATTGACTTTCACTTATGCTTTATGTTAAAAATCTAAACTGTTTGAACGGGGGCAAAGTGTCCGGTAAGAAAAGCCCTGCTGAGGATAAGGACCAGGGCCTGGGCAGCGGCAAATACAAAGCAATGGCCATGCTCTCAAGCATGGGGATAGCCATGCTTCTGACCTCGCTTTTGGGTATTGGGGTAGGATACTACCTCGATAAAAAGTTTGGTACAGAGCCGTGGCTGATGCTTATATTCCTGATACTTGGCATAGCCGCCGGCTTTAAAAATATGTTTACAATACTGAAAAGATATGGGTTCAATGACCCGGAGTAGACTTTGAACTGGGTAAAAAGAGGTTTCAGGGCCGCTCGCGGTCAATTCGATGATGACCAAAACACAGAGCCAGCCGAAAGCCCAAGAGCTTTAACCGAGGCAGAGGCAGAGGTAGCTCAAAATGCCATAAAAAGGATCATGTTAAAGGTCCTTCCGGTCAATCTGGCGGCGGCATTAGTGTTAGGCATCATACTTAGCCGTATAAATCCGGAGTTCCTCAATGGCTTTATAATAGGCTCCGTAATAGGGCTCTTCACGCAGGTTTACGGACTTGGTGTTGTAAGGCGCTCTCTCAGAAAACAGCCCGAGAGGATAATGGGCTTTGTACTCTTAAGGTATTACGGAAGGTTTGCCGCAACAATACTTACGATGGCGGCGCTTATAGTTTTAGCAAAGATCAACCCGTGGGGCCTTATAATAGGCTACGGGCTGCTGCACATAATAACGACGCTTACGATGATGGTCGTTGCAAAGAAACAACAAAATTATTAGGAGACACTCACTAAATGGATCACTCAATATGGCTTCCGACATTCGGGCTTCCGGTACACACGGCTCTCATGCTCTACGTTTGCGTGGGGCTGATAATCTTCTCGCTTATACTTTCAAGTATGCTCAAGGTCGTGCCGGGAAAATGCCAGGTCGTAGTTGAGCTTATGCTCGACGGCCTGAAGGCACTCGGACTTGAGACCATGGGTCCTAAAGGTGCGATATTCATACCGGCTTGCCTTACCTTCTTTGTCTTTATACTGATAAGCAACGCCCTTGGGATGATACCCGGACTTCTGCCGCCAACGGCCGTATTGAACACCACTGTGGGCATGGCCTTACTCGTCTTTATCACAACACATGTAGTCGGCTTTAAGGCTCATGGATTTTCCTACTACAAGCACTTTATCGGACCAATTAAACTGATCGCTCCATTCATGTTCGTATTAGAGCTATTCGGACATATCGTAAGGCCGGTCTCTCTATCTTTCAGACTTTTCGGTAACATGTTCGGTCACGAGCAGCTCATTATGGTTCTTTTAATGCTCATGCCCTTCATGGCACCAATGCTCATATTCTCAACGGTACTCGGAGTACTTTCCGTTGTATTGCAGGCCTTCATCTTTACGCTCCTTACAATGGCCTACATAGGCGGAGCACTGGAAGAAGCACACTAAGTTTTCAGCAGACGTAACTAGCACAGCGACACATAGCAGGCAAGAAGATTTTTATCGGGACAACAATTAAATGGGTTTTGACGCTTAACAGCGATTATTACAGGAGGTGAACAAGTGAAGTTTACAAAGAAGATTATGATAGCCGTATACACATTGGCAGCTCTCGTTAGCGGAAGCTCTGTTGCATGGGCAGCTGAAGCGGCCGGTGATGCAGTAAAGGGTGACGGAGACAGCATCGTTATCGCAGCCATCTTTCTCGCGGCAGGACTTGCAGCAGGACTCGGTGCCATAGGCCCGGGGGTTGGACAGGGCTCAGCCACAAGGGGTGCTTGTGAAGGTATGGCAAGGAACCCGGGAATGAGCAGCAAGCTCATGACCACCATGATCCTTGGTATGGCCATCATGGAGGCATTGACCATTTACGCTCTCGTTATCGCGTTTATGCTTCTGTTCGTTTTCTTACCAAAGTTTATGTAAAAGCGGTTCCGGGGCTACGTTAAAGTTCTTCGGGATCAAGGTTATACAACACTTATAAACAGCCGACGACATTCATTTGTCGTCGGCTGTTTTACTTTATGTATCAGGCACTTACATAGCTCAGCGAGCAGCACCTAAAATGGTTTCATCTTGACTTTTCAACACTTTGAGCGTATAATATATGTGTTAAATAATGATACGTCATATGGGGCCTTTTTGGCCCTGATCTTTTTCAGGAGATAACAACCTATAATGAATCACGCAATTGCCATAGATTCTCTTTCCACCTACTTAAGCGAGGTAAAGCAGTTCCCTCTTTTAAGTAAGGAGCAGGAGTATGAGCTTGCCACGAGGTACCATGAGAATGACGACCTGGAAGCGGCACGCGCGCTCATAACGGCAAACCTGCGCTTTGTAGTGAAGATAGCCCTTGAGTACAAAAGCTACGGAGTAGGACTTAAGGACCTCATCCAGGAAGGCAACATAGGGCTCATGACGGCTGTAAAGAAGTTCGACCCCACAAAAGGGTTCCGCCTTGTCACATACGCTGCCTGGTGGATAAAGTCCAACATCCAGGAGTATATACTCAAGACAAAAGGTGCGGTAAAGCGCGGTGCTCGCGCACTTAAAAAAACACTTTTCTATAAAGACGAGCTGCCTGCCGATGTTCACACATCAACAATGACCGGGCAGGAACAACTTATTGATAAAGCGAACGACCTCTCTCTCGATGTTCCGGTGGGCGACGACCCATCAGGCTCTACCCATCTTGACGCGGTGGTCTCAGAACAACCCGGCCAGGACGAGCTGGTAGCCAACGCCCAGGGGCATTCGGTCATACAAAAGAGCCTTACACAAACCATCTCTACCCTGAACGATCGTGAGCAGGAGATCATACAGCGTCGTTTTCTGAAGGACCCAGGCTCAAGCCTAAGCGAGATAGCCAAGGACTTTGGTATCTCCAGAGAAAGGGTGCGGCAACTGGAAAGTAGAGCACTTAAGAAACTTAAAAGCGGTCTAAAAGCGCTTCCATCAGGCGACATACTACCTGAATTGATCGGCTAATAGCCCTTCACTTGGGATCACGCCAACCTCAAATCCCAATTTTCCCTTTACTTTTCGCAACTTTAGTGAGATATTAAGTAAAAGTTATTAACACTTTTACGGAGGTTGATCCTTGGGCGGCAGACCCACCAAAGCGCTTATTAATCTGGAGGCTATCAAGTCAAATTTTGCCTCACTTCGCTCCCGTTTGTCTGGAAAGACCGTGGTAATGTCTGTTGTGAAGGCGAACGCTTACGGTCACGGAGATATCGAGGTGGCAAAGTGCCTTGAGAGCGCCGGATGCTCACACTTTGGCGTTGCAATGACGGAAGAGGCCATACGCCTTAGAGACTCCGGCATAGAAGGCCGCATATACATCCTTGGAGGCACCTACCCCGGGCAAGCCGAAGAGATCATACAACATGACCTCACACCTCTAGTCTTTAACATCGAGACCATATCCATATTAAACGATGCCGCAATAAAAGCTAACAAAGAACTCCAGGTACATATAAAGGTTGATACGGGTATGGGCCGGCTCGGCGTACTGCCGGCTAACATAGCCGCATTCTTGAATTCTCTGAAGGAGCTCAAGGGCATCAAGGTCACCTCCATGTGTTCACACTTTGCGGAGTCCGAGAACCCGGGTAGCGGCTTCAACACGGAACAGATAGATACCTTTACCTCATCCGTTGAGGTAGCTTGTGGTGAAGGGTTTGATAATCTGAGCACACACATGGCCAACAGCGCCGCCATCATTGACCTTCCCGAAGCACACTTTGATATGGTACGCCCCGGACTCATGCTCTACGGCGCATACCCCGTTCAAAGGTACATTGACTCTATTGAACTAACACCGGCAATGAGCCTTTCGAGCCAGATCCTGCAGCTTAAGAAAGTACCCAAGGACTTTACCGTAAGCTATGGGAGAAAATTTAAGACAAAAAGAGAGTCCATTATCGCTACCGTACCCATTGGCTACGGCGACGGCTTACCCCGCTCGCTCAGTAACCAAGGAGAGGCTATCGTAGGCGGGCGCAGGGTTCCGATTGCAGGTACGATCTGCATGGACCTTACCATGCTTGATGTAACGGATGTCGAGGGAGTAAACTCCGGAGATGACGTTACATTTATTGGCAAGATGGGCAAGGAAGAAGTAACCATTGAAGAAGTAGCAAAACTTGCCGGCACGATCCCCTATGAAATAATGTGCGGCATAACGAGCAGGGTACCGAGGATCTATGTGCCATGAAAAGTGAGTTTTTTGAAAATATAGGCAAGTCCGCCATGGAGTTTATCAACACTACCGGCAGGATGTCCATCATGCTGGGCCATGCAGCCCTGTACGCTGTTACCCCACCCTTCAAACTCAGGAACACGTTCAAGCAAATGGAGTACGTCGGGGTCAAAAGCCTTTTTGTAGTCATACTCACAGGTGCTTTCACAGGAGCCGTGCTTGCCATGCAGGGCTACGACGCTCTTAAACGTGCAGGGCTTGAGAGCATGGTCGGACCTACCGTAGCACTTAGCATGGCCAGGGAGCTGGGGCCTGTGCTTACAGGACTCATGGTAGCGGGACGTGCGGGTAGCGCCATGGCGACAGAGATCGGCACAATGCGGGTTACGGAGCAAATAGACGCTCTATATACAATGGCAGTAAACCCTGTTAAGTATCTTGTAAGCCCGAGGCTTGTGGCATCCATACTCATGCTGCCCCTCCTGACCATTGTTTCAGATTTTGTCGGTGTGCTGGGAGGATACCTCGTAAGCATCAAGCTTCTGGCTATTAACCCCGGGGTGTATATCGGACGCACCATAGACTTCGTAGACGCTGACGACATTTTCTATGGCCTCATAAAATCCTTGGTTTTCGGCTGTATAATAGCGATCAACGCCTGCTACCAGGGGTTCTACGCCCAAGGAGGGGCAGAGGGGGTCGGACGGTGCGCGACCAAAGCCGTTGTGCTCTCTTGCGTCTTGATACTTATATCCGATTACATACTAACCTCAATAATGTTCGGTTCTTGATAAATGGCCTTGATTTATGATAGAAATTAAAGACTTAAATAAATCCTTCAACCATAAGAAAGTCCTGGACGGGCTAAATCTTACGGCCGAGACGGGCAAGATAACCGTTATCATAGGTCGTAGCGGTGAAGGTAAAAGCGTTCTCATTAAGCATATCATTGGTCTCTTAAAACCAGACTCGGGCCAGATACTGCTTGACGGAAAGGACATCACAAAGCTCACAGAGGATGAATGGACCTTTGTTCTAAAACGCTTCGGAATGCTCTTTCAGGGTGCAGCGCTCTTTGACTCGATGACGGTTGCGGAGAATGTAGGGTTTGCTCTGACCGAGCACATGAACCTGCCCGCATCAAAGGTCAGAAGCGTTGTAACGGAAAAGCTTCGAAGGGTCGGACTTGTCGACACCGAGGAGATGATGCCCTCTGAACTATCGGGAGGCATGAAAAAAAGGGTCGGGCTTGCAAGGGCCATTGTCATGGATCCTGAGATAGTCATATTTGATGAACCCACTACAGGGCTTGACCCTGTTATGAGCGATTCTATCGCGGATCTTATGATAGAGACTCAGCGGGCTCAACAAACTACATACATAGCCATAACTCATGACATAACCCTGACCTATAAGGTAGCCGATTATGTTGCCATGCTTCATGAAGGCCGCATAATAGCTTACGACACGGTCGACGGGATAAAAAAGAACGATAACCCCATAGTGAGGCAGTTCCTTGAAGGTAGAGCTCAAGGACCCCTTAAGGTATACTAGATTATGAGCAAAATAAAACTCAGCGCTGAAACACAGGTCGGATTACTGGTCTTTGCCGGAATAGTCCTGCTTGTATACATGTCACTTAAAGTAGGCGGCGTTCATATCGGTGCGGACAAGGGTTATACTCTATTTGTAAAACTTGAGAACGCGAGCGGACTTGACCCGAATGCTTCGGTCTCCATAGCCGGGGTTGAGGTGGGCAGGATTGAAGACATAAGCCTTGAAGGTAACAGGGCTGTGCTTACCCTTAACATAAAATCAGATATAAAGGTTGGCTCGGACTCTCTTGCCATATTAAGGACACAGGGACTGCTCGGTGAAAAATTCCTGGAGCTTCAGCCGGGAGAACCGGATGCTCCCATACTGAATGACGGCGACGAGGTCACAAGGGTTGCGTCATACAGCGACATAGAGCGGCTTATAAGTACGGTAAGCGATGTCGCAACCGATCTAAGGGAGGTCTCCAAAACACTCAGCGCGGCTCTGGGTGGCAAGGATGGAGAGGATACCGTAAGAGGTATCGTAAACAACCTGAAAGAGATAACCAGCCGGATAGCCACCATTGTACGGGACAACGACGGTAGGGTGGCCAACTCACTGAAGAACCTTGAGGAGTTCTCAGTCAACCTGAACAAAGCCTCTCATGACCTTAAGACACTTATAGATGAGAACAAAGAAGGTATCGGTACAGGTATCTTGTGTCTTTCAGAGGCTTCAGCCCAACTTTCAAAAGCTATGCAAACATTAAATGACGTAGGGCCAGAGATAAAACGTACATTCGAGTCGGTTGACAGTATAGTTAGAAGAATAGACAAAGGTGAAGGAACAATAGGCAAGCTCATTAATGACCCGGAGACACACGACAACATTAACGACACACTTAAAGGAATTAACCGCTTCATAGACAAGGCCCAGAACTTTAGAACATATGTAGGATACAGGGGAGAGTACCTCCAGGCTCACAAGGCCACAAAGAGCTACTTCTCCATTCAGCTACAGCCAAAGAAAGATAAATTCTACCTGATAGAAATAATCGACGACCCTCTCGGCTACATATCAAGAGAAGAGACCACAAGAGTAATAGACGGAGTAAGCACGACCATAACAGAGACAAAGACCACGGATGAGATCAAGTTTACGGCAGTAGTTGCCAAGAAGTTCAGGTTCATAACCCTTAAGGGAGGCCTGATAGAATCTACCGGTGGAGTGGGTGGAGAGTTCGGCTTTTTCAATGACAAGATCATCATGGCCTTTGACGCTTTCGAATTCGGCCGTAGTGACAGCCCTCGTCTGAAGGCAACCGCCAGGATAAGACTCAACAAATACTTCTTCCTTATCGGTGGTGTTGACCACATAGGTGACGACTACCTTGAGAGCGCATTCTTTGGCCTCGGCTTTAGGTTTGAAGATGAAGACATAAAATATTTGCTCTCCGGAGTCCCCTCGCTTGCCAAATAATGACGCACATGCCATAGCATTTGACATTGGAACAACTACCCTTGTAGCTTCCGCTCTCAATAAAGATGGTGACCGCATAGACGCACTCACGGCAAGGAACCCACAGTATAAATGGGGCCAGGACGTGCTCTCAAGGGTCAGGGCTATAAACGATGAGCCTTCACTTCTCGATACACTTAAAGATGAGCTTTTAGCCTCCATGAATGAACTCATAAGTAACCTGACCGCAAATCCATCTGTCATACAGCGCTTTACCGCCACAGGCAACACGGTGATGGAGCACATTCTTTTAGGTGTCTCCCCTGCTTCGCTTTCAAAGGTGCCCTATAAGCCTGTATTCAAGGATGCACGAACACTAAATGCAAAAGAGGTTGGTCTTCACGCAAACAACAGCGCAACACTTTATACATTTCCAATGATAGGGGGTTTTGTCGGAGGCGATGCTGTAGCGGCGTCGCTCGGATGCTCACTACAGAAGAGCGATAAGAAAACACTGCTCGTAGACATCGGCACAAACAGCGAGATCCTGCTAAGCGACGGGAACACCATCTTTGCATGCGCGGCAGCGGCCGGCCCTGCCTTTGAAGCGGGCGAGATAGAGTGCGGCATGTATGCCGCCCCGGGCGCGATAGAGGGCTTAAGCGTAAGTAGCGACAAGGTTGAGCTCAAGGTCGTTGAAGAAGCTACACCCAAAGGCATATGCGGAAGCGGAGTTGTTGAGGCTGTTCATGCATTCGTGGAAATCGGCCTGATAGAGCCCTCCGGCAGAATAAAAGACCGCGCTGAGGTAGATACCAACATATCAAATATTATCAAAAAAAATGACGATGGCAACGTGATCGTTCTTTACAGGGACCAGAAAATTGAAGTAAAATTAACCCAAAAAGATATCCGATCATTTCAGGTTGCGAAGTCAGCCATCAGGGCCGCCATAAATATCCTCATCGATAGATCAGATATTGACACGGACGGCATAGATACTGTATATATAGCAGGTGCATTTGGCAGCCACCTAAGCATTGAGGGGCTGCTTGGCATAGGACTTTTACCTGAAGAACTAAGAGATAAAGTAGAATTAATAGGGGACGCCGCCTTGATCGGGGCCGAGCTGGCTATTAGTGAAGAGCATCAAAAGGAAGCCGAGAGGATCGCAAAGGACGCCAAGTATGTATCCCTCTCCGGCAGCGCTCATTTTGAAAAAGAGTTCATGCGAATGATGGATTTTCCACTAAAAAAATAAATACACAGAGGTAAAACAGCAATGAAGAAGATTCAACGAGCGATAATAAGCGTTACTGACAAAACAGGTGTTGTGGAGTTCGCAAAAGAGTTGATAGAGCAGGGAGTTGAGATAATATCCACCGGCGGTACCGGAAAACTCCTAAAGGATGAAGGGATCAAAGTGATCCCCATCTCGTCATACACCGGATTCCCGGAGATGCTTGGAGGACGGGTAAAGACACTTCACCCGAAGATACACGGAGGAATACTCGGCATACGCGACAATGAAGAGCACGCAAAAGCCATGGAGACTCATGGCATACTCCCCATAGACATGGTAGTGGTCAACCTCTATGCCTTTGAAAAAACAGTTGAGAGCGGATGTACCGTTGCCGAGGCGATCGAGAACATAGATATCGGCGGCCCGACAATGATAAGGGCCGCGGCAAAGAACTATAATGACGTTGCCTGCGTAAGCGATCCGAACGACTACGGAGACATAATAGACGAGATGAAGAAGAGCGGCGGCGCTCTCTCTTCTAAAACAAGGGTCGATCTCTCAAAGAAAGTATATCAGCTTACGGCCCGTTATGACGCGGCCATATCTAACTACCTCGGAACGATCGAAGATGAAAAGATAAGTCACAAGTTCCCGGAAACCATTACCGTACAATTCAAAAAAGTCCAGGGCCTTCGCTACGGAGAAAACCCTCATCAGGGAGCGGCCTTCTACTCCGACTCTGACGCACAGGACAACACACTACCCAAACTCACACAGCATCAGGGAAAAGAACTTTCTTTTAATAATATCCTTGACCTTAACGCGGCGGTGACCATCTCAATGGAGTTTCATGAGCCGGCGGCTATAATCATCAAGCACAACAACCCCTGTGGTGCGGCGATGAGCAACACCGGGCTCTTAGACGCCTACAAGAACGCACTTCAGTGCGACTCAAAAAGCGCCTTTGGCGGTATCGTAGGATTGAACAGAGAGGTTAGTAAGGAGCTTGCGGAAACAATGAGCTCGCTTTTTCTGGAAGCCGTAGTTGCCCCTACCTTTACGGATGAGGCACTTGAGGTATTCAAGGGCAAAAAGAACCTTCGTGTAATAGAGCTTGGCGCGATGCCTAAGCAAAAACCGGGGCTTGAGCTTAAAAGGGTCCTAGGCGGCGTACTCCTCCAGGATGTTGATCTCGGGAGCGCCTCTGATTTAAAAACCGCAAGTGAGCGTGGGCCATCGGACAAGGAGCTTACAGACATGCTCTTTGCGTGGAACATATGTAAGCATGTAAAGAGTAACGCTATAATCTTTGCCAAGGACTCAAGAACCATTGGCATAGGCGCTGGACAGATGTCCCGAATAGACTCGACCAATCTTGCTATCATGAAGGCAGAAGACGCGGGACTAACCGTTAAAGGCTGCGTGCTCGCTTCCGACGCATTCTTCCCTTTCAGAGACAACGTGGATATGGCCGCAAAGCACGGCATAACAGCTATAATACAACCCGGCGGATCTATCAGGGACGAAGAGGTCATAGCCGCGGCCGATGAGCACGGCATAGCGATGGTCTTTACAGGCATACGCCACTTTAAACACTAAGATTAGGAGCCACTTAAGTGAATGTACTTATTGTCGGGGGCGGAGGCCGAGAACACGCCCTCTCATGGAAACTCAGCAAGAGCAAAGACGTTAAAAAAATATACATCGCTCCGGGCAACCCCGGCACCGCAGAGGTGGGCGAGAACGTCGACATTAAAGCAGATGACATTGACGGACTTCTAAAGTTCGCAAAAGAGAATGACATCGCCTTAACCATCGTTGGTCCCGAGCTTCCGCTTACCCTCGGTATTGTCGACATATTCGAGGCGGCCGGTCTCAAGGCATTCGGTCCTAGCAAGAAGGCGGCACAGCTTGAGGGCAGCAAGGCCTTCAGTAAAGAGCTTATGGCTAAATGCAATATCCCAACCGCTGCTTATAAAAAATTTACCGATGCAGATGAAGCGAGTGAGTATGTTAATGCACTTGATGATAAAACGCTTGTTATAAAAGCCGATGGCCTTGCCGCAGGCAAAGGCGTTATCATCTGTGAGGGTAAGAAGGAAGCCTTTGAAGCTATAGAACTTATCCTGACGGATAAGGAGTTTGGGGAAGCAGGTTCTTCTATTGTCATAGAGGAGTTCCTTCTCGGCGAGGAAGCCTCCTTTCTTGCCATAACAGATGGAGTAACGGTCATCCCCCTTGCACCGGCACAGGATCATAAACCTATCTTTGATGATGACAAGGGACCAAACACAGGAGGCATGGGTGCATATAGCCCGGCCCCTGTCTTGACAAAGGAACTCCAGGAACACGTAATGGACACGGTCATGATCCCTGCCGTAAAAGGCATGGCCGATGACGGCATTCCATATAAAGGCATCCTCTATGCAGGGCTTATGATAACCGATGACGGCCCAAAGGTACTTGAGTTCAACTGCCGTTTCGGCGACCCTGAAGCTCAACCGCTTCTACTGCGTCTCACCTCAGACCTCGGTGAGTTGCTTTTAAAGGCCGTAAACGGTCAACTGAGCGACGTAACGCTTGAGTGGGACCCTCGCCCTGCGGTGTGTGTCGTTCTCTCCAGCAAGGGATATCCGGGGTCTTACGAAAAGGGAGATATTATAACCGGACTCGAGAAGTTCTCCCACTCAGAAGAGATAGTAGTCTTTCACGCCGGGACCTCAAGGGCACACGGAAAGATCGTCACATCGGGTGGACGCGTGCTTGGCATAACCGCTCTTGGTGAGGACATTGAAAAAGCAATTGAGAACGCATATAATGCTGTAAAGGAAGTAAACTTTAGCGGCGCTTACCATAGAACGGACATTGGTAAAAAAGCGCTCAACAGGAGCCGATAAGGAGAAACAATGGCAAAACCACTCGTTGGAATACTCATGGGCAGTGATTCGGATCTGCCGATAATGGAAGAAGCAGCAAAGATACTTGACGACTTCGGCGTTCCATATGAACTTACGATATCAAGCGCACACAGAACGCCTGAGAGGACCGTTAGTTTTCTTAAAAGCGCTGAGAGACGCGGGGTAAAAGTGATTATAGCCGGAGCCGGCATGGCCGCTCATCTGGCAGGGTTCTCTGCTGCCACTACTCCGCTCCCTGTGATCGGCGTTCCGATAGAGGCCGGTGCTCTTAAAGGTATGGATGCTCTTCTTTCAACCGTACAGATGCCGGGAGGGGTGCCTGTTGCGTCAATGGCCATAGGCAAGGCAGGCGCCAAGAACGCCGGGATATTTGCCTGTCAGATACTAGCCACCTCAAATAAGCGAATAGCCGCAAAGGTCAAGTCCTTTAGGAAAAGTCAGGCCCGAGCGGTCGAGGCCAAAGCCAAAAAAGTACAAAAAGAGCGCGGCTGACCCGATAACCATTTAAGATGACAAATGACCCGATAGTACTTACTCCAAAGAGCGAGCTATCCGTACTGAAAGAGATCATCCTTAGTGGCGGTATTATCGCATACCCCACCGAGACATTTTACGGCCTCGGTGTTGACCCTTTCAATAAAGATGCCGTAAAGAAGCTCACAGCCCTCAAGGGACGGCCTCCTGATAAGCCCATATCAATTCTTATTAAAGATGCCGATGATCTATTAAGGGTTGTAGCTAATGTTCCCGCAGCGGCAAAGAAGCTTATAAAGAATTTCTGGCCCGGACCACTTACAATTATACTTAAAGCAAGAGAGACCCTGCCGGGCGAAGTAACAGCCGGTACTAACACCATAGGTGTAAGGGTTTCGAGCTCACCGATCGCCGCTTGTATCATGGACGTCATTACTACTCCGCTTACGGCGACAAGCGCAAACCCCGAAGGTGCTCCTCCTGCGAGAAGTGCCAGGGAATGTATTGATTACTTCGGCACTGAGCTTTCAGCCGTTATAGATGGCGGCGAAAGCACGGCACTAAGGCCGTCAACATTGGTTGATGCCTCCGAAGATAAAATCTCAATCCTAAGAGAAGGTGACATCAGCAGTAACGATGTCAATAAAATCATTAAGGAGGATCAAAATGAAAACCATAGCTAAATTCTTTTTTGAAGGTCTACTGGTGATAGTGCCTGTGGTATTGTCACTCTACATAGTCTACGTTATATTCACCAAGATAGACGGCCTGCTTGGGATCCCGATCCCGGGAGTTGGCCTTGTTATAACACTGGTCTTCATAACCTTCGTAGGTATTCTGGCAAAGACATTTTTGACCGGCTGGGCCGTTCGGCTCTTTGAAAGATTATTTGCAAAACTGCCGCTCATAAAAGTTCTCTACGGATCGATCAAAGACCTTATGAGCGCATTCGTAGGTGATAAAAAAAGCTTCAACAAACCAGTGGTCGTTACCCTTGACGCGGGTGCAGAGGTTAAGGTCATTGGCTTCGTTACAAAAACTGACCTTGGTTTTCTTGGCCTACCCGGCCAGGTAAGTGTCTATCTCCCGCAGTCTTATAACTTTGCGGGCACCTTAATGATTTTCCCTAAGGACAAGGTTCAGCCCATTACCGCCAACAGCGCTGAGGTGATGACATTCCTGCTTTCAGGGGGGGTATCCGGACCGGATGAACAAAAGAAGTAATATCACGATAATTATTGACAGCTATATTTGATTTCTTTATACTCACTATCTAATCAACTAAACTGAACCGAGACGAGAATATGGCGCTAAAGTGGACCGAGGCCCTATCTGTGGGCGTTAAGGAAATAGACTCAGAGCATATCGAATTGTTCGATAGGTTTAACAAATTCCTTGCCTCCATGGGTCCCGACAAAAGAGATGAAAGTCTCAAGGAAACCTTAGGTTTTCTTGAAGACTATGTGGTCAAGCACTTCAATCACGAAGAAGAGTTCATGGATACCTATGACTACCCAAAGAAAGATGAACACAAAGCTCTTCACGCAGATTTCAAGAAGAAGCTGAACGAGATCAAGACAACCCTTGATACTGAAGGCGTCGGCCTTGGGTTAATTGTCGAGACGAACAGGTTCTTAAGCAACTGGCTCGTAAACCACATAAGCACGATCGACAAAGAATTTGGCGCATTTCTAATTACTAAGATATAACGACCTAACAAAACCGAAAAACCAAAGCCAAACACTAAACACATAAACAATTCAGAGGATAATTATGGAATTTACCTGGAACGACAACCTTTCAGTGGGCATCGAAGAGATTGACCAACAGCATAAGAACATCTATGAGGTAGTAAATATGTTCTTAAAGTCTGCATCTTCCGGCATGGGCAAAATCGAAATAGCCTCCACCCTGGACTTTCTCATTAAACATATAGAAGACCACTTCTGTGCGGAAGAAGAGCTAATGGAGCAGCACTCATATCCCGGGCTATCGGACCACAAGGCAGAGCACGATGAATTCAAGGAAACCATTTTTGAATTGAAGGAGATGCTTGACGTTGTAGGTCCCAGCCTGAGCATGCTCTCAAAACTAAGCAGAATACTTAGAAACTGGATACCCACCCACATAGAGGAGATAGACAAACAGTTCGCAGACTTTATACATAATAAGTCATAGTTAAGTCTGAATGCTCTACAGTCGACAATACGTGTAGTAGGGTTTAATATGACCCGGTAAAGGAGCTCAAAATGCTTAAATGGAAAGAAAACCTCTCTATTGGGGTTGCCGATATTGACGATCAGCACATGGAGATTTTCAGGCGGATCAACTCTCTACTTTCCGCTATGAAGGATGGGCGCGGTGAGAATGAGCTAGCCAAGGTAACTGCTTTTCTTGAGGAATACGTTGAGACACACTTTGCCGCCGAAGAAGAACTAATGAACAAGATCGATTATCCTGACACGGAGTTGCACGTTGCGATGCATAATACTTTCAAAGAAGAAATGCACGACATAATAGACGAGATCAAGACAAATGGTGTAAACAAAGCACTCGTTATTAAGACCAACTCAAGACTCGGTCTGTGGTGGATAGATCATATAAACAAAGTAGATAAAAAAATCGGTGTATATAACAACAAGCAGTAGCTTCTTGTACGTAAAACCTTACTAAAGCCCCTCACCAACAACTTCATCAAGGATCTCCCCGTCCGGTGCGACAAGCATGCTTGCGCTCAACGGCACAAAAGAAGTCCAACCTTTCTCAAAGACAACAACATTTACCCTGAGGTTCCCCTCGGGCTCCTCTTCCCAGATACTTTCAACCTCTACGTCGTATTCCCCGCCCTCCGCGCCTTTCATGTCAAAAGCCTTGGAGTTGTTAACACCCATCAGCTCGGAAAGATCCTTAAATGATGCACTTTTTACGTCTTCAAGGGCCTTGCCCAATACGGCCTTAGCCTCTTCTAAATTATTCATAACAACTTAACCTCCCGATTAGATAAGATACGCCGGATATCTTATCATAAGCTCCGTCGCAGATAAACAGTTAAATATCCCTACTTTTTTCTCACAAGCCTCACTGCAAAGAAACCGTCGAGGGCCTCCATCGAAGGATCTGTCCTGAGGAATCCACTCGCATCTATCAGCTTCCCACACTCATCTGAGAGAACATCCACTGCGCTATCCACCTCAAAGTCTTTATTTCTCTCCAGAAAGCCATTCACCACATCATCGGTTTCCTCTTTCTCCATACTGCAGACAGAGTACACAAGCACCCCTCCCGCTCTAACCAGGCCGGAGGCATTCTTTAACAGCTTTGCCTGAAGCTTTGAAAGCCTTGCAAGGTCATCTTCATTTATCCTTTTCTTTATGTCCGGGGTTCGCCTTATGACGCCAAGCCCCGAGCAAGGCGCGTCAAGCAGTACTTTATCAAAGCCGTTCTTCTCCTGACATTCCTTCTTTAATAGTTCCGTGTATGGGCCCGGCTCTTCCATATCCATACAATGTACCTCAACGATATCCACCCCAAGCCTTGAAGCCGCCCTCTTAACACTTTCAAGTCTTTTTTTGTTCTTATCAACGGAGCATACACTTCCTTTATTCTTCATCAGTGCGGCTATATGAGTCGTCTTGCCGCCGGGTGCGGCGCAAAGGTCCAGCACCACCTCACCCTCTTTTGGGTCCAACAGTAAACTAACAAGCTGAGAAGCCTCGTCCTGAATATAGTATAATGAACTACCCGGATCAACTCGCTTGCCATCACTTTCCTCAATAACAAGACAATCCTTTGAGAACGCACACTTACTCACAGTAAAGCCATCACTGTTAAGCTTCGCTGTAAGCTCTGATAAGCCTACCTTGAGAGTGTTTACTCTAAGTTTTGTTGGCGGCACATTAAGATTTGCCTGGCAAATAGCAAGGGTGTCTTTCAGACCATAACTTTTTATCCACCTTGTAATAAGCCACCTGGGGTGGGAGAACATAATTGAGATATACTTCTCAGGCTCTCTTTTAAGTATCGGGAAAGTTATGGCATTCCTCCCACGATCAATGGCTCTTAGAACGGCATTCACATACCCTGCCTTCTTTTTCTCTCTTTTTAGTAGCTCCACTGTCTCAAAGATAGCCGCACGCGCGAGTATCCCCTTTAGAAAAAGCAGCTGATATGTTCCAAGCCTTAGAGCAGTCAAAACAGAGTGCTCCAGATCAGCGGTCTTCTGGCTTGAAAAGACATTTATTATCCAATCTATCTTTATCTCCCAGCGAAGTACCCCATAGACAAGCTCTGTGGTAAGCGGCTTATCAATATCAGCCACCCGCTTCATCTCCTCACTCAGCAGTATGTCCGCATAACCGTCCCTTGACTCCACACTATAAAGAACCTTATATGCGGCCTCCCTGGATGGTATACTCCTCTTTTTAAGCATGTCAT
>DAOVXI010000080.1 GCA_030636245.1 Deltaproteobacteria bacterium | reverse complement strand
TCGCATCCAGTGCCGCGCCTTCAAGCGTAAGGAGCTCCGTTATCCTGCCATTTACAGCACCTAAGTCATCTTCCGTAAAGTAACCACGCCCGATCCCTGATTGGTTTGAGATAACTATCAAAATAAATCCAGCCTCGGAGAGCATCCGTATGCCCTTTGCAGCGCCCGGGAATAGCTTTAATCCCTCCGGGGTACCTATATAACCGGTGTCAACATTTATGGTTCCGTCCCTGTCGAGGAAGACAGCCTTTTTACCCATCCTGACCGCCTTCAAGCAGCTTCATCGCCGAAGCTACAACATCATCTACCGTAACAGCGCTCATACACTCGTAGTGTCCATGCAGGCACTCACGCTTAAAACAAGGGCTGCAATCAAGGTTGCTCTGAATTGTCCTTGTAACATTTCCAAGCGGCGAGGTAAGCCTCGGCTCGGTTGAGCCAAAGACAGCCACCGTTGGCACGCCAAGCGCCGCGGCAACATGCATAGTGCCGGAATCATTTGTAAGGAATATCTTCGTCATTGACGTTAATGCGATAAACTCTCCGAGTGTCGTGCGGGAGGCAAGGTTCAGGTGTCTGACCTTCAAGCCCTCAGCAACCTCCTTCGCGTCCCTCGCATCAGATGGCCCTCCAAAGATAAGGGCCGTGGCCTTAAGCTCTTCGCAGACCTTCTCCGCGGCCTCGGCAAAGCGAGCAGAGCCCCATTTTTTTGCCGGCCCAAAACTTGCGCCCGGGGCAACCCCAACAAATGAAGTAACGTCACTCATGCCGACTTCTTCCAGGATCTCCCTTGCACGCGCCATATCACTCTCCGTTGGTTTAATGTTCGGGAGCGGCTTTTTATCATAATTAAGCTCAGGACCGCCCAGAGCCTTTATAATATTCAGATAATAATATACCTGATGGACCCTTGTTATCTCTCCTACGAATGATATCGCAGAGGTCAAGAGCGCCCTTCTTAGGTCACGCGCGTAGCCGATCCTGATCGGAATACCCGCAAGATAGCTTATCCATGCCGCCTCAAAGGCGTTCTGAAAAAGAACAGCCATATCAAAGCTGTTCTTCTTAAGCTCCCTGGCAAGCCGCAGTTTACCGAAAAACCCTGCGTGTACGCCTCGGCTATCATATACCAAGACCTCGTCCGTAGAAGGCGAGCTGCTGTAAATGTCCTTAACAATGGGCTTACAAAGCACCGTTATCCTGGCCTTTGGGTACAAGCCCCTTAAAGCGTCCAGAGCGGGCATGCTCATAACAGCATCCCCTATCCAGTTAGGAACCCTTACAAGTATATTTTTAACATTCTTAAACTCTTTCATAACATAAAGGCACTAGCGTGCCGTAGATGCTGATAATACCAAAAAAATCAAGAAAGTTCAATGGGTTAGCAGTATAGAGGGTAACTAAGAATTTAAAAGCTATCGGCGGGCGAAACAGTTACTGCAAAGAGGTATCTTCTTAAAGTCGCCTGTTAGATGTACCTCTCTTATACGGCGCATCTTCTCGCCGGAAAATATCTCTTTGATCGTATTATCTCGAACATTACCAAGCGTAACCTTGCCATCATAATCCATGCAGCAGAGGGAAACCTCCCCGTTCCAGAGCACGGTAAAGGTCTGCCAGACCCTAAGGCATGGAAAACGCCTCTTGTCACTTGCTACACCCTCTGTGCCAAGCCCTCCGGCCCAGTTGTGGTAGCTGCTAATATCAATGGAATCGACCCTGCCCTGCCACTTATTTATGAAGTCCTTTGTCTCATGCTCATTCTCGGGTGTCTCGACATATATGAGCCCAACCTCAGGGCTACGGCTTCCAAGCTTTTTACGTGTCTTTAAAAGTAACTCGATGTTGTTCATCACCACATCGAATTTAAGCCCGCTTCGTATCTTTTCAAATGTCTCCGCCGAGTTCCCGTCAACACTTACCTTTATGCGTGAGATGCCGCTCTTTACGAGTTTTTCGGCTTTTTCTTCTGTCAGAAGAGAGAGATTAGAGAAAAATCTCGTCTCTATCCCCTTGCTCGTTGCATATGCTATCTTCTCAAAGATCGACTTATCGATAAGAGGCTCACCAAAATTGTGGAGGTGAAGTGAACGCACACCATAAGTGGCGCACTCGTCCGTGAGCTTCTTGAAAAGCTCCATATCCATAGTACCCATAGAACGAGTCATAAGCTCTCTTGTACAGGTCTTGCAGTTAGCGTTACATATGTCCGTGCTCTCAAGCCTTACGGTGCGCGGGAAACGAAAATAACCCACGGCCATCAGGAACCTTAAAAGCAACCTTGAAGTTCTAACGCTTACGCTATATAAAATACTTCCCGGCTTCATATTCTACTTTGTATACTCCTCTATCATCTCCATTGCTATACCATAGACCGACTCAGGGTCGATATTATCCATGCAGAACCTATCACTACAACTTCTCTTCCTGCATGGCGAACAGCTCTCCATAGTGCTTATGACCCTGGAGTTAGACCTGAATGGACCGGTGTATGACGGGTCGGTCGGGCCGAATATCGCAAGTACGGGCGTATCCACCGCAGAGGCTATGTGCATAGGGCCCGAGTCGCAGCTTACGACCATTGTTGCCATCTTAATTATAGAGATAAGGGTCTTAAGATCGCTCTTGCCTGCAAGGTTCAAGGCGCTGGAGCCTGAGCCTTCTATTATTGAATCAATGTATGCTTTGTCCTTACCAACCCCCACGAAGGCAACAGCTATGCCCTCGGCCGTAAGCCCTCTCACAAGGTGCGAGAACTTATCCTTCGGGTATACCTTTGATGGCCATCTTGTCATGGGGTTGATCACAACAAGAGGCCCTTTCTGAGAGGATTTCAGAAGCTCCTTTGCCTTCAAGATACTCGGACCGTCCTGGACGATCCCATAATCAAGCTCCTCATCACTGAACTTCTTCCCGAGTATGCCCTCCACAACAGATACGTTCTCACGTACAGCATGGATGCCTGTGCTGCGATCAAGCCCCATTGTGCGGTTATAGAAAATAGAGCTGAACTCCCTTGTATGAGGAAAAGATATCCTGTTTGAAGTGCCTGAAAGGTAGGTGATAACTCCGCTCTTGAATATTCCCATAAGGTCAACGGTTGAAGTAAGATCAATGCTCTTTGCCGCACGCGACGCAGCCCTTATCCCTCCCAAACCCTTCGAGAGAAGGATCGCTCCGTCGAGAAAATCCACACAATCCAGAACTTCGGCAAGCTCTTCCTTTACGAGCCAATAGACATCCATCCCGCCCGCCTCTTTAAGCAACCGAACAGCCGGCATGGCATTTATTATATCGCCAAGCGAGCTATACTTGACGACAAGTATTTTTTCTCCGGGAAGTCTCACTTGAGTTTATCGCAGTTCAGGCAAAGCGGAAGTTTATCGAACTCCTGATCCCTATGAATACGGCGGAACTCGTTATACTCTTTTCCGTTCCACACACCGGTAACCGTTGTCTTGCTTAAATCTCCCAGTATCATCTTTCCGTCAAAGTCATAACAGCACGGAACTACCTTGCCATCCCAAAGTACCTGCATAACAGGCTCTCTGACCATGACGCATGAACGGCTCTGCCTCTCTTTACGGGGCTTATTGTAGCTTCTGCCGTCAGCATAGTTATGAAGCCTCGCATAACTTATCCTGGTCTTAAGCCCCCATTGAAGGGCAAAGATAAGGAACTTAGGCAGGCTTCCTATATACTTAACGTCAACCACAGGTGTTTTGCTCTTAAGCCTTTTTTTAACGCTTAGAAGTCTCTTTACATTCTCCTGCACCTTTTCATAACTTAGCCCCTTATGCACAGTCTCGTACTCCTCGGGGTTAATGCCGTAAAAACTTATCTTAAGCTTATCAAGTCCGCTCTTTACTATGCCCTCGCATACTTCCTCATCCATAATGGAGGCGTTGGTCACCATAAAGGTATAGGGTATTCCTATCTCTTTAGCGTAGCGTATCTTCTCAAGTATGCCCTTATCGAGGAATGGCTCACCGTAGCCTTGAAGATGCAACTCTTCAGTGCCGCCCGCCTTTAACTGATCTGCGATACTGTTAAAGAACTCGGTCGACATCGTGCCTATCCCGCGTTTTAACAACTCACGTGGGCACATGGTACAGACCGCGTTACAACGATTCGTGTTCTCGATCCTTACTTCTTTTGGAAATTCACTAAACATAATATTATATTTTATCAAAACCTGCTGTTTTTAGCAACGATAGCGCATTTTGTATGTTTTTCCCGGAAAACACCATGAACACCACATTTGGAGGAGCGTAATTTATTTGCCACCCGAAGCAAGTTGGATTATACTTCACAATATGATACACGCGGCATTCATAGAGCTTTCCACCAAAGGCTTCACCGACATAGTGAATATCACTGAAGAGATTAAAAGCATACTCTCTAGCTCTTCCATAAGGAACGGACAGATGTGCATCTTCGTGCCGGGTTCCACCGGCTCGGTGACCACGATAGAGTTCGAGGACGGCGTCATATCAGACCTTAGGGAAGCAATTGAGACCCTTGTGCCAAAAGATAAAGAATACAAACATGACAAACGCTGGGGCGACGGCAACGGCTTTAGTCACATCCGCGCGGCCCTTATGAAACCCGGGCTTACCATACCCATAATAGACAGACACCTTACACTTGGTACATGGCAGCAACTCGTCTTCATAGACTTTGACAACAAAAGCCGCTCACGAAGCATCGTCGTGCAGATAACCGGTGAGTAAGAAGACCCTCAAAGTAAACGGGCTGGGCCAGTGCTCGCTCGACCACCTTGCGCTCACAAATAACTTCCCATCTGAAGACACAAAACCGGAGGCGCTTTGCCTTAAGGATGAAGGCGGAGGCCCGGTCGCAACCGCTCTTGTGGCACTATCAAGGCTTGGCGTTAGCACGAGTTTTTTCGGTGTAACAGGCGACGACGAAGCGGGTATTAAAATAAAAAAAGGCCTTAAAGCAGAGGGCGTTTCCATTAAAGGCATCATTACAAGAAGGAACTCATCCTCTCAGAGCGCTCACATAATAGTCTCAAAGAAAAGTGGTACGAGAACAGTACTTTGGAGAAGGCCCACGGGAGAACCGCTTAAGGCCACAGAGGTTACAAAAAGCGTGGTCAGGGATTGCAAGCTGTTAATGCTCGACGGACTGATGGAGGAGGCTTCCATTAAGGCCGCCCGCCTTGCCAAAGAGAAGTTGGTTGAGGTACTGCTTGACCTTGGTCGCATGAGGAAGAGCTCACGAACTTTAATAAAACTCTCTGACCACGTCATCGCCTCTGAAAGGGTTATTCCAAAACTCGGTAAAAACCCCGGAGCAGTTCTTGAAAATTTAAAGAACATTAACCCTGAACTTAAAAGTATCGTCATAACACGTGGCAAAAAAGGAAGCATTGCCCTGACACCTTCCGGCCTGGTCGAACAAGATGCCTTTAAGGTAGATGTCGTTGACACAACAGGCGCGGGAGATGTTTTCCACGCGGGAATAGCCTATGGTGTGCTAAGGAACTGGCCCATTGAAAAGACCCTGAGATTCTCTTCAGCCATTGCCGCCCTGAAGTGTTCGGAGCTTGGCGGCAGAAGCGCCATCCCCACACTACGAAAGACCCTTGCCTTTATGCGTCAAAGATAAGCTCTTCCCTTGCTTTATCCGCGCATAAGGCTATAATTTAAATTCAATAATAATCCTCAGCCTGACCCGGGAAAATACCATGAAAAAATACGATCTGATAATTATCGGCGGCGGCGTTGGCGGTCTCGTTGGAGCAAGCGGTGCGGCAAAGATGGGTGCACGCGTGGCTCTCATTGAAAAAGAGCTGCTTGGCGGAGACTGCCTGAACTTCGGATGCGTTCCCACAAAGAGGCTCGTAAAATGTGCCAAGGTCGCCCATACGCTCGGCAAAGCAAATGAGTATGGTATAAACCCCGGTAATAACCCCCACGTGGACTTCCCGAAAGTTATGCAGTCCGTTAGAGATGTCCAAAAAAGCATTGGCAGACATGATGACCCGAGAAGATTTCAGGAGATGGGGGTTACGGTAATTAATGGGGACGGCAACTTCACCTCTCCAAATACATTTAAAGTGAATGGTGAGGAACTTACAGCAAGAAAATTTCTGATAGCAACCGGCTCAAGCCCGACCGAGCTTAGTTCTCAGAAGAATGTAAAGACACTTACAAACATCACTGCCCTTCAACTTACAAAACTGCCGGCATCCATAACCATCCACGGCGGAGGGGCCATAGGTGTTGAGTTCGCGCAGATATTCGCCAGACTCGGCTCAAAGGTCTCCATAGTTGAAAAGAAGGGACGGCTCCTTCCAAGAGAGGACGAAGCAATATCAGCCGCCCTGAAAAAGATACTTATAGAAGAGGGCATAACCATTCATACATGTTCCGAGGTAACAAATATAACAGAAAGTAACGGCTTAAAGATAACAACAGCCACATGCACAGAAGGAGATACGGTAATAGAGAGCGAAGAGGTACTCATGGCGATAGGGAGAAGACCAAATGTAGCGGGGCTTAACCTTGAAGCCGCAGGTGTGGTTTATGATAATCGTAAAGGCATCCAGACAGAGAAGACCATGAGGACAACCGCAAAAAGCATCTATGCCGTGGGTGACGTTAGCGGCCCCTATGCCTTCACGCACGTTGCCGAGTATCAGGCGGGGATAGCACTCTCGAACGCGCTCCTGCCGCTGATAAACAGAAAAGCAGACTACAGGGTCGTACCATGGGTAACCTTCACCGACCCCGAAGTAGCAAGAGTAGGCCTCACCGAAGCAGAAGCCATAAACAAATACGGCAACAGCAACATCTCTGTCTATGTAGTAAACTTCAGTGATACGGACCGTGCTGAGATAGAAGGCGAAGCAAAGGGCTTCATCAAACTTATAACGGATAAAAAACAAAGGGTACTTGGTGCGCACATTATCGGCCCCTCCGCCGGAGAGCTCATCGGAGAATTTGTACTTGCCATGAAAACAAGACTTCCGATAACAAAGATATCTCAGACAATTCACATATACCCGACCCTTTCAATGGCGGTAAAAAGAGCGGCAGACCAATACTACACACAAAAACTTTTTTCGGGCTGGGTGCCAAAGCTGACCAAATGGCTGATAAGAAGAGGTTCATGACCAAGAATAACTTAAAAATATTCCTACTTGTACTTTTCATTGCCGGAAGTGTCGCTTTGATAAAGTTCTCGGGGATCAGTGAGCACCTTGACCCTGACACACTTAGGCGCTGGATCGAGAGCTACGGCAAGCTCGGGCCTTTAATATTCATCCTACTCTATGCCATAGCACCGTCCTTCATGCTCCCCGGACTTCCGATCACGATCGTCGGAGGAGTTCTTTTCGGCCCCGTGTGGGGTATCGTGTATGTAAGTATCGGCGCAACAATTGGCGCGACCATCGCGTTCCTTATCTCCAGGCACATGGGACGCGGGTGGGTGGAAAAGATATTAAGCAACAATAGTGGAAAATGGGAAGAACTTGACAACAAAGTAAAACAAAAAGGGTGGAAGATCGTTGCGCTGACAAGGCTTGTCCCCCTCTTCCCCTTTAACGGGCTCAACTACGCATTCGGCCTTACCAGCATAAAGCCGACTCACTATATTGTATTTGCTTTTGTTTTCATGCTCCCTGTCATTGCGATCTTTG
>DAOVXI010000025.1 GCA_030636245.1 Deltaproteobacteria bacterium | reverse complement strand
GGATACTCAAGGACGAGCCCGGCGTTTCGGGTAAGCTCATATTCTCGCTCGGCAGAGAGTTAAGCGGTGCCTATGAAAGGATAGGCACGCTCGGACTTTTGAACGCGAGAGAAAAGATGGCTCATCTGCTTTTTTCTTTGGCAACCGATTACGGGAGCGGGGAAGGCGATGTGGTGAGGCTTAACCTGCGGCTCTCAAGGCTTGAGCTTGCGGAGCTTCTCGGCATAACGCAGGAGACAAGCATAAGATTGCTCAAGAGCTTTAAGGATGAAGGTATAATAGAGATAAAGAGAAAAGAGATAGTAATCATATCAATGGAGAAGTTGGCGGAGGTCGGCGGGGTCGCTTAGCCTCTGCGTAAAACATCATGGAATTATCCGTACGCAGAAAACTCACGCTCTGGTATGTAACGCTACTTACGGTAAGCCTTGTGCTTTTGTCCGTAAGTTTTTATATAGCCACCAAAAGGGTTTACCTTTCGAACATAGACGGCAATATGGAGAAGGTTGCCTCTACCATGATACATACGATCGTTAAGCCGCCGGGTGAGCTGAAGCTTCCGAGAAATTTTGATGTTATGCTTGAAAAGTTCTTTGGTATCAAAACCGCCGGGAACTATATCCAGGTAAGGAACTCATTTGGCAGGGTCGTGGCGATGAGCTCCAACATCTCAAACATCAATCTTCCGATGAGCGAGAAGGCCTATGAGCAGGCAAAGCTCGGCCATGACACATATGAGACCGTAAGGTCCTATGGTCTATTTCCCGTACGTGTTCTTACAAAGCCGGTTGTCATGAAGGACTTCGGCTTGTTCGCGGTCATACAGGTCGGCTCCTCGCTTGAGGATATGGACCTTCTCCTGAGTAATATGTTCCGTATCTTCGTTGTCGGTATTATCGTCTCCGTTCTGATAGCCAGTATAATCGGGTCATTCCTCGCGCTTAAAGCGCTTAGACCGGTCGGTGAGATGGTGGCTATAGCAAGGCGCATCGGGGCGGAGAACTTGAATGAGCGTATCACGGTACACGGACATAACGACGAGATAGGGGAGTTGGCGACAACGCTCAATGAGATGATAGAGCGACTTGAAAAGAGCTTTACTAAGATAAAGCAGTTCACGGCCGATGCTTCGCATGAGCTCAAAACACCGCTTACCGTTATGAAGGGAGAGGTGGAGGTCGCTCTCAGGACCGAGCTTGAACAAGGAGAGGCTAGAGAGATATTGGAGAGCAACTTAGAAGAGATAGACCGTATGTACTACATAATAAGGAATCTCCTGACCCTTGCCAAGGCTGATGCCGAAGAAGAGGACGCTATGAAGATGGCCGTAAGGTTCGACATCGTCGTAAGCGAAAGGTTTGAGCTCATAAGCAGGTCAGCGGCAACTAAGGGTGTTGAGTTTGAGCTTGTGAGTACCGATGAGGCAACTGTCTTTGCCGATCCGGTGGGACTTGGTCAGGTCGTGAGTAACCTCATGGACAATGCCATTAAGTACACCCCGGTTGGCGGAAGGGTCGAGGTGGGTCTTGAATTATATGAGAATGAAGTTAAACTTAAGGTAAGGGACTCGGGTATTGGAATAGTTAAAGAGGAGTTGCCGTATATCTTCGACCGTTTCTATAGGACCGATAAGGCAAGGACCAGAAGCGAGACGGTAACGGGAAGCGTAGGGCTGGGTCTAAGCATATGCAGGGACTTACTTGAGCTCTATAACGGCAAGATAGAAGCCATGAGCACATATGGCAAGGGCTCGACATTCGTTGTGACCTTGCCCCTGGCAAAACTTGGTGAGGATGAAAGCGAGTAGGAACTAAACTTTTTTAAAGGGGATGATCTTATGAAGGTAGGTATATTGACAGGCGGTGGTGATTGCCCGGGACTTAACGCTGTTATAAGGGCTGTCGTCAGGCGGGGTCTTGAGTTCGGCTATGAGTTCGTAGGTATAAGGGACGGATGGAAAGGGCTTGTGTTGGGCGACACTGTGCCGCTTACAAAGGCTTCTATCTCCGGGTTGCTGACAAAGGGCGGGACCGTTCTCGGAACATCTCGAACCAATCCGCTTAAGAACGAGGAAGATAAAGAGAAGTTGCTACAAAACATTAAGGAGCTAGGCCTTGATTGCATAGTATGTATCGGTGGTGATGATACGCTTGGGGTTGCGGCAGAGCTTTATGATATGGGTATCAACACGGTAGGGGTGCCAAAGACCATAGATAACGATCTATCGGGAACTGACTTCACCTTCGGCTTTGATACGGCGGTAAGCATCGTAACGGAAGCTCTCGACAGGCTTCACACTACAACCGAGGCTCATCACAGGGTCATGGTAGTTGAGGTCATGGGCCGTCATGCCGGCTGGATAGCCGTATATGGAGGGCTCGCAGGCGGAGCCGATCTTATACTGATCCCTGAAGAGCCTTTTGAGATGAAGGATGTCTTAAGGGTGGTTGAGGACAGAAAGGCTGATGGTAAGAACTTTAGTATTATAGTAACGGCCGAGGGAGCTTTTCCAAAGCAGGCCGGAGGCATTATAACAAAGGACAGGGCACTTGATGCCTTCGGTAACGCGAAGCTCGGAGGAGTGGGCGAGCTTTTAGCGCAAGAGATAGAGGATAAGACCGGGCTTGAAACAAGGTTCGTTGTTCTTGGTCACCTCCAAAGGGGCGGCACACCCACGGCCTTTGACAGGATACTCGCCTCACGCTTTGGGGTGGCGGCAGCGGAGCTTATAGAAGAAAAGAACTTTGGACGCATGGTCGCCCTAAGTGGTCACGATATAGTTAATGTAGCGATCAGGGAAGCTACAAGCAAGACAAAAACGGTTAACAAAGAAGTCTTCAGGGTCGCAAGCATATTCTTCAGTTAAGGTTAACGCTAGATTGGAACAAAAAGAGGTCATAACAAAGACCGAAGAGCGTTTTGAGGTCATGCGTAACAGGATAGGTCTTTTTCTGGGGCCTGTTGTTTTTGTAGTGCTTTATTTTCTCCCTTTCCCTTCTCTTACTACTGAAGCTCACAGACTTCTTGCCGTTATAGGTTTTGTTCTCATCTGGTGGCTCACGGAAGCGGTGCCGATCCCGGTTACAGCCCTAATGGGTGCGGTACTGAATGTACTTATAGGCGTTGCCCCGACAAAGGCCGTCTTCGCTCCATTTGCCCATCCGCTTGTTTTTCTTTTTATAGGAAGTTTCATACTGGCTGAGGCTATAACACGCCACGGCTTGGACCGTCGTTTCTCCTTTGCCATCCTCTCAATAAAGTTCCTTGAGAAAAGCCCCTTGAGGGTTCTCTTTGCCTTCGGTGCGATAAGCGCGGTAGCCTCCATGTGGATAAGCAACACAGCGGCAACGGCAATGATGCTCCCGATAGGCATAGGTATCTTAAGTGCCATTGCTAAGTTGGAGGATAGCAGTAAGGAAAGCGGCTTTGATATCAAGAAGTACGGAACCGCTGTTATGCTTATGATCGCCTACGGAGCTTCGGTCGGTGGCATTGCCACACCTATCGGTACGCCCCCTAATGTCATAGGCATCGGGATGATAGATACCCTTGCCGGGATAAAGATCTCATTCTTTGAATGGATGAGCTTCGCGTTACCCATAACGGCCGTTATGTTCGTCTATCTCTTTTTCGTTCTCGGTGTTGTCGGGGGAAGCGCGCGCGGGACATTTACGAGTGTTGCGGCCCATGTACGCGAAGAGAAAGCAAAGCTCGGGTCATGGAACAGGGGCGAGAAGAACACAGCACTGGCTTTTATTGTTGCTGTTATGTTGTGGGTACTTCCAAGTGTCGTGGGCCTTGTTCTGGGTAAGCACCATGAGACATCTGTTTTTATTTCTTCAAGGTTGCACCCTGGCGTGGTCGCGCTTATCGCCGCCTGCATCCTTTTTATCCTGCCAATATCAAAAAAAGACAGAACCTTTACCATGGATTGGAAGGGGGCGGTAAGGATCGATTGGGGTACTATACTTCTTTTTGGCGGAGGCTTGAGTCTCGGCGCTCTTATGTTCAGCACGGGTCTGGCTGATTCGCTGGGCGGGAGCCTTACCGGGCTTACCGGCGCAACGGGGCTTTGGTCCATAACAGCCGTGGGTGTTTTTCTTGGTATCGTCTTAAGCGAGACAACATCGAATACGGCTTCCGCGAACATGGTTATTCCCGTTATGATAGCCATAGCTCATGGCATGGGCGTCAGCCCTCTGCCTCCGGCGCTTGGAGCGTGTCTCGGCGCGAGCTTTGGTTTTATGCTTCCGGTCTCGACCCCGCCGAATGCCATTGTCTACGGCTCCGGCATGGTGCCTATAACAACTATGTTCAGGAAAGGCATTTTCTTTGATATCGGGGGGTTCTTTATTATAATGCTCGGACTTTATATACTATGCAATCTTTTTGGGTGGACTTGATGAACAGCCGGATCCTAAAAACACTCCCCGCGCTATTCGTTTTGCTCACTACTTTTTATGGCTGCAGCAAGCCTCTTACCGATGAGGATGTTATAAAAAATATTATCAAGGAGATGGCCACTGCCGCGGAAGATAAGAAGGTAAGACGTTTTATGTCTTACGTTGCGGATGATTATGCTGACGATAATGGTAACGACAGGGATGCCATAAAAAGGGTGCTTCTTTATGAGGTAATGAAAAAGGATAAGGTCAAGGTCTTCCTGAGAAAGACGCATGTGGAGGTAAGTGGTGTTAAAGCGCTTGTTGATCTTAAGGCCGTTCTTGCAAGGGGCTCAGGCGAAAAAAGCATTGAGATGATACTACCCGAGAACTCATCGGGCTACAGGTTCAACCTGATCTTCAGGAAGGTAGGTAAGGACAAGTGGCAACTTGAGAACGCTTCCTGGGAAAACATAGGGGTTTCCGCCCTTATCTGAGTTCTTTGCTAATATTCTGTTTTATGCTACTATAAACATTCGTTTTTTGAGATGTAAAATTCATTTGGTTAGACGGAGGTTCTCATTGTTAAATTTTAGAAGTACTTATATATTAATGTTCGCATTGGTTCTATCGGTTGCTTTCATCGGTTGCACAAAGGCAGACCCAATTGATGAGACACTGGGTAAAGTCATCGCCGCTTACGGAGGTAAGAAAAACCTCGAGAAGTTAAAGTCCTATAGGCAGATATGGGCTATTAAAAGCATGATGGGTGGAGCCGCTGGCAGCGAATCGAGGTTTGTAGATGGAGATAAAAGGCTAAGGGTCGAGGTTGTCTATCCTAAGAGTGCCGAGATAAGGCTTATTGACGGTGAGAGAGGTTTCAGGGTATCCAACGCGGGTATGGTAGATGCAAAAGGCCCTTCGCTTTTTGCGATGAAGCTTCAAAGGCTTCGCGTGAGTTCACTTCTTTATCTTCTCGAGAAGAAACAGTTCCTTACCTTGAGCGAGGTAGAGGGCTTTACGGTCCTTAGCTTTAAGGAAGGCGAGTTGACGGGTAACTACTATATAAACCCAAAGACCTTTATGATAGAAAAGTTTAGCGGCAGTTTTATGATGGGTGACAGACAGATGGAGTTCATTGCCCAGTACTCCGAATTTAAAGAAGTTGATGGTGTTGTTATGCCGCATAAGGAATTAAAGAGCGCCATGGGTATTACTACCGCCGAGATGACGCTCCGGCTCACAGAGTTCGTGGAGCACGGAGACGATATATTTAAACTCCAGTAGCTTTCCTATACAACTAAAAAAGGCGTGACCTTTTCAAGGTCACGCCTTTTGTTTTGCCTGATTCAATACCTTATCCCCAGTCCTCGTCCTTCAGGATGTTTTTCTCAACAGGGGTTCCTCCCACCAGGTGGCTCTCGACTATCTCTTGCGCCACCTCCGGTGTGACATTCTTATACCATATGTTATCCGGCATAATCATTACTATCGGGCCCAGTATACATGGACCCATACAATCTGTTTGTACGAGAGAGTTATGCCCGAACAGGTTATTGGTTTGGAAAAGCTCGGCAAATGCGTTAAGGGTATCCATCGAAGCCAGCGCTCCGCAGGAGCCCCTGGGGTGTCCTTTTGGTCTTGAGTTGTTGCATACGAAAACAAATTTCTCCGGTTTAGCCATCTTTCCTCCGTGTACTTTTTGATCAGTTACTCTGAGTACTGCTCAAGAAGTTCCTTTATGTGATCTACGTGTGAGCGTTCTTCGTCCGCAAGTTCTAGGTATATTTTTTTTGCTTCATCTGTAGTGGCTTTATCGGACATGGCCTTAAAGAACTCAAGTGAGTGCATCTCGGTGTCAAGGGCAAGACGAAGCGCCTTTACGGGTGTGTCCATGGCCTCTACGAGTTTGTTTATATCTATCTTTCTTGCGAATATATCCGAGGGGGTACCGAGTTTTTTTAGGTGCTCCTCTATCTCTATCTCTTCCTCGTCTATATGGTCTGTTAGTCCCGCCTCAGGGAAGTATTTATTCTCTAGTATTTTGTGGTGCTTCTTTTCGTCATTGGCGAGCATCTTGAACACTCTTTGTGCGTTTTCATCATCGGTCCTCTCGGCCATCATAGAGTAGAACGTAAAGCCGTTCTCCTCAATAAGGGCGGCTCTAATGACAGCTTCTTTTTCATCTATATGTTCAAACAATGTGTTTCTCCTTGTGTTGTTATTAGTATATTTATACCAGAGTATGAGTGGCTTGGCAAGTTCACAGATTATATTTATCCTTCGAGTAGAGAGCTTAATATCCTAAGGCTCTCCGGGTTTACATTCATCCCGTTAACTTTAACGCCCCAGTGCAGATGAGGTCCGGTCGAGCGACCTGTTGAACCGACGCTGCCTATCCGCTCACCTTTCTTAACTTTGTCGCCTTCCTTTACCTTTGTTTTTGATAGATGCGCGTAGACGGTAAATAATTCAAGGCCGTGGTCTATGACAATAGTGTTGCCTGTGAAGTAACTGTTTGATACGAGTGAAACAACGCCGGAGTTTGAAGAGTATACGGGTGTGCCTTTTACAGCTTTTATGTCCAGTCCCGAGTGCGGCGACTTTGGTTTTCCGTTAAGAAACCTCTTAACCCCAAAGCGGCTTGTTACTTTGCCCTTTGTCGGTGTTATGAACTCGCCCTCCCACAGTTTTTCACTTTGTGAGGAGCTTAACTTGTCACTTAGAACTTCCTTCTCGTTTATTATTCGTTTCATCGAGTTCTTCGGCGGGTTTACCATTTTCTTTGGCACGGTTATGCGTGAGACCTTGAATGTGCCTTCATTTATATTGATCATGTAAAAGAATTTTCTTTTGTCACCATCTTCGTTCTGAAGTTCGATGTCCATGGTGTTGGTGCCTGGAACGAACGAGAGTCCCACGCCAAGCAGTGCTATGTAGCTCTCATCCTTTTTATAAAAATAGAAGGGGCGTTCCATGAAAACACCTCCCGTGGGAAATACTCCTTCATCTGTGTTGAGCTCTATGGCGGTTAAGTTGCCTTGCGTAACCGTTGAGTGCCATAGCGTGATCTCCGGTGCGGCTATGGGTTCTTTGATCGTCGGTAGTGAGATGGCCAGCGGGAAGGCGACGAGAAAAACCGTCAGGTGTGCTGCGCCTAAGCGTTCTTTGAATCTTTGTATGTGAGATCTGATATCCATTGCTGTTTTGTGTTTGCCGCCGCGGGGCGGAAAATAGCTATTATATTATTATACCAGCAATGGTCGCTGTCATAAAGCCCGCAATGCATCCGGCAAGTAGCGCTTTCAGTCCGAGTGTTGCTACCTCTTTTTTCCTTTCAGGCACTATCCCTCCGACCCCGCCTATGAGGATGGCTAAACTTCCGAAGTTCGCAAAGCTGCAGAGAGCGTATGTGGCGATTGTTTTTGCGTGAGGCGAGAGTGTCATGCCCTGCATCTTCTGGTAACTTATGAACTCGTTAAAGATGACCTTTATGCCGAGCAGCTTTCCAACTTCAAAGCTCTCGGCGTAGGGCACACCCATGATAAACGCCACCGGAGCGAAGAGGTAACCTGTAAGCTCCTCAAAACTTGTTCCAACGTAGCCAAGCAGGGCGTCCCCCATGCCGATAATGGAGACAAAGGCAAGGAGTATGGCTCCGATCGTGAGCGCAAGTTTTAGTCCTTCTGTTGCGCCGTTTGCCGCGGCATCGATAACGTTCACGTCACTGCTTATAAATCTCTTGTGCGGAGGCGTGCCGTCATCCTCTGAGACTTCAAGCTCCGTGATATTCAGTGTGTCTTTTGTTATGGCCTTGCCCGTTTCAGGGATCATTATCTTTGAGATGACTATGGCCGCCGGAGCGCTCATGACCGAGGCTGAAAGAAGATGACCGGCATCAGCGCCGAAAGCGACGTAGGCTGTCATGACGCTTCCCGCGATCGTTGCCATAAAGCATGTCATAAGGGTGAATACCTCGGAGCGTGTCATGCGCTTCAGATAATCTTTTATCGCTGTTATGGCCTCGATGCCCATGAATACGAATGAGGCGGCAATGAAGGCCTCGGCCCCGCTTGCCCTCATCGTACGCTCCATTGTCCATGCCATGCCCCGAACTATTATCTGTATGACCCGCAGGTAATAGAGCACCCCCATGAGTGAAGCCACAAAGATGATAGTAGGCAGCACCTTGAATGCGATAACAGCGCCAAGTGAAAAGTCCGTTGCCAGTTTTCCGAAGAGGAATGTCGCGCCGATGGCTGTGAACTCCAGGAGGTTCGTCGTAACGACCCTTGCCGCGTCAAAGAGGAGATGTCCGAGCGCTGTCTTAAGGATCAGGAGCGCGAAGGCGAACTGGAGCGCTACGCCCCATAGGACGAGCCTTTTATCTATTGAGCTTCTTTTTTCACTTACGGCCCAGGCAATAAGGATAAATATGAAAAGCCCGATAAAACTTATGAGTTTTTCCATGATCATAGTAAATAACCTTAATATTTTTACTTCTGTTGTGTCAAGCCGCTCTTGTGTTGTCATGTATCTAAAAAGGTGGTAAATTAAGCTCTTATGGAGGTAGTTTGTGATGAGTGAGAAGAAATACATAGTTGTTTTTGTGACAGCAGCCAGTGAAGAGGAGGCGGCAAAGCTTGGGCACGCGGTAGTTGAGGATGGGTTAAGCGCTTGCTGCAATATCGTCCCCAGCATCCGTTCCATATATAAGTGGGAAGGTAAGGTCTTTGATGAGAATGAAGTGCTCTGCATTATGAAGACAAGAAAAGAGCTATTCGGGGCCTTAAAAAAGAGGGTCATAGAGCTTCACAGCTATGATGTGCCCGAGGTCATCTCACTTAAGATAAAGGACGGCAGTGAAGATTATTTACGGTGGATAAGCGAGGTCACGAAAGAAAAGTAAGCTGAATGCGGTATGATGTCCTTTCATTAGTTGCCCTCTTTGAGGACTTTTCTGAAGGAGCATGAATAAATTGATGTGCGTCAGCATATGTTCAATTTATTTTCAGGCACATATATCCTATGAATAATTGTCCCCTTTGGGGACATTTCTTTTGACAAAGGTTGATTTAATGTCGTATAATCTTTGTTTCTCTTTTAACTAACTATAAACGCTAAAGTTTTTGAGATTATATAATTACCTATGATCGATATTGATAAGATAAGGAATTTTTCCATAATTGCCCATATAGACCATGGCAAGAGTACGCTCTCCGACAGGCTTCTTGAGGCCACGGGTGCGCTCGGGGACCGCGAAAAGCGGGACCAGTTCATGGACAAGATGGAGCTTGAGCAGGAGCGTGGAGTCACGATCAAGGCTCAGACGGCAAGGCTCAACTATAAGGCCAAGGACGGTAAGGAGTATATCCTGAACCTTATCGATACGCCGGGGCATGTGGATTTTTCTTATGAGGTTAGCCGTTCGCTCTCAGCCTGCGAGGGTGCGGTGCTTGTTGTTGACGCAAGCCAGGGTGTTGAGGCTCAGACCCTGGCTCATTTGTATACCGCCATGGATGTTGGGCTTGAGATAGTGCCTGTATTAAATAAGATAGACCTGCCGAGCGCCGACCCTGAAAGGGTAAAAGCAGAGATAGAGGATATCTGCGCTATAGACGCAAGTGAAGCGGTGCTTACGAGCGCCAAGCAGGGTATCGGCATTGTTGATGTGCTTGAATCGGTCGTGAAGAATGTGCCGCCTCCGAAGGGGGACAGGAATAAACCCTTAAAGGCCCTTACCTTTGACTCCTGGTATGACCCGTACAGGGGCGTTGTCGTGCAGATCAGGGTTTATGAAGGTTATATAAAAAAGGGCATGAAGATAAAGTTCATGGCAACTGGAAAAGAATTCGAGGTGGACAGCGTCGGAGCCTTCGCGCCTTTTGCAAAAGAGATCATGGAGCTTGGCCCCGGAGAGGTCGGTTATTTTTCCGCTTCCATAAAAGAGGTCAGGGATACGAGCACAGGGGATACGGTAACCGGAGCCGAAAAGAGCGCGGATAAGCCTTTGCCGGGGTATAAGAGTGTGAAGCCCATGGTCTTTAGCGGTCTTTATCCCATTGACAGTGTTCAGTATGAGCCGTTGAAAGATGCCATGGAAAAACTCCGTTTGAACGATTCCTCTTTTACCTATGAGCCTGAAACAAGTACCGCTCTGGGCTTTGGTTTTCGATGCGGTTTCCTGGGGCTCTTTCATATGGAGATAATCCAGGAACGTCTTGAGCGGGAGTATCACCTTGAGCTTATAACAACAGCTCCTACCGTCGTCTATAAGGTCACTAAGAACAATGGTGATGTTCTTATGGTGGAGAATCCCTCGAAGCTGCCGCCAACGCAGATGATAGAAAAGATAGAGGAGCCGTATATACTCGCGACGATACATCTTCCAAGCGAGTTCCTTGGCTCTATCATAGGTCTTTGTGAGGAGAAGCGTGGAAAGCAAAGAAAGATAGATTACATAACCACAACAAGGGTAGTGATAGAGTATGAGTTGCCTCTCAATGAGGTTGTCATGGACTTCTACGATAAGCTTAAAACGCTCTCAAAGGGCTATGCCTCAATGGATTACGAGTACTTTGATTATGAGGCGGGTAAATTAGTTAAACTTGATATCCTTATTAACGGCGAGTCGGTGGATGCCTTGAGCCTTATTGTTCCAAAGGAGAGGGCTTACTATAAGGGGCGTGAGATAGCGGCGAAGATGAAGAAGATAATTCACCGTCAAATGTTCGAGATAGCCATTCAGGCTGCCATTGGCACGAAGGTCATTGCAAGGGAGTCTGTAAAGGCCCTTCGTAAGAACGTAACGGCCAAGTGTTACGGCGGAGACATAACGAGGAAGAGAAAGTTGCTTGAGAAGCAGAAGGAAGGCAAGAAGCGCATGAAGCAGGTCGGCAGGGTCGAGCTCCCTCAGGAGGCGTTCCTGACAGTCCTTAAGGTAGATTAGAAGTTTATTTGTTGTATATAATTTTTGTAAGGGGAATTTAAAAGAGTGGGATTATTTAAAAAGAAGGTAGATGTCGTTGAGAGCGAGAACGATAAAGAGGTAAAGCCAAAGAAGGCCGGAAGAGAGGTTGTTGAGGCTGTTGTTATAGCGCTCATACTGGCGCTTGTTTTGAGGGCATTTCTTGTGCAAGCATTCAAGATACCCTCGGGCTCTATGGAGGACACGCTCCTTGTGGGAGATCACCTTCTTGTGAACAAAGCTTCCTACGGCATACAGCTTCCGCGTCCTGCGTGGATAAAGGTCTTCGGCGTAACCATCCCGTTTTTTGAGACGACCTTAAAACCGGTTTGGGGTAAGATAGAGAGAGGCGATGTTATTGTCTTTAAGTACCCCTGGGACAGGAACAAGGATTTTATCAAGAGGGTCGTAGGTGTTGGCGGCGACAGGGTTGAGGTGAGGGATGCCGTTACGTACGTTAACGGAAAGAAGTTTGATAACCCGTACGAGGTCTTTAAGGACGGGGGCTGGGGCGGTATCAGGAACTACGGGCCTTATATAGTGCCGGAGGATCATCTTTTTGTTATGGGGGATAACCGGGACAGAAGCTCTGACTCAAGGAAGTGGGGCCCCGTGCATATAAGTGATGTAAGGGGCAAAGCCTTTATGATTTATTTTTCATGGAACAGGGAAGAAGGCAATATAAGGTTCGATAGAATAATAGACCGGATCAAATAAATATCAGTTATGAGAATGGGATGGATACAAAAGGACTTATAGAAAAATTCAAGACCTTTCTTCGTGTCGAGAAGAACTCTTCTGAAAAAACGGTTACGGTTTATACCGATGACCTGAAGAGTTTCTCTGAACTCCTCGGCGAGGATACGGATATCCTGAACGCAACGGAAGAGCACGTAAGTTCCTTTGCCGCTTTTTGCATGAGAAAGTTCTCAAAGAGCTCTGTCGCGAGAAAGCTCTCGAGCATAAGGAGTTTCTATAAGTTCCTTATCCTTAAGGGCATAAGGAATACGAACCCTTCAAAGTTCGTCTCTAACCCTAAGGTTGAGAAGAAGCTCCCAACAGTGCTCACCGTGGACGAGGTCAATAGCCTTATAAGCGCTACAAGAACGGGGTGTGGGCCAAAGGGAAGCAAAGGCAAGGTCGTGACGCTGAGAGACCTTGCAATACTTGAGGTGCTTTACAGCGCAGGGTTAAGGGTAAGTGAATTAACCGGGTTAAAGATAAAGGATGTTGATTTGAAGGCAGGATCAATGAGGGTCATGGGTAAGGGCAGTAAGGAGAGGATAGGGGTTTTGGGTCGCTATGCGATAGACGCGCTCATCGAGTATATGGGGAAGGCCAGAAAAGGCGCGGGCAGTGAGGCCCCTCTTTTCACCGGTCGTGAGGGTAAGGCCATAAGTGTCAGGACAGTGCAAAGGCTTGTTAAGAAGTACACGGCCCTTGCGACTATTCAAAAGATACCGACCCCTCATTCGCTCAGACATTCATTCGCAACACACCTGCTCGAGAGTGGCGTGGATCTTAGGAGCATCCAAGAACTCTTGGGACACAAGAACCTCAGTACCACACAGAGATACACGACGGTTACGGCGGCGCACCTTACCAAGGTTTACGATAGAGCTCATCCAAGG
>DAOVXI010000223.1 GCA_030636245.1 Deltaproteobacteria bacterium | reverse complement strand
AGAAGCCTCCGGGCAATAGTGGATATGGAAAAGCTCGGAGAGAGAACGATAATAATAGACTGTGACGTTATACAGGCTGACGGCGGAACAAGGACCGCCTCCATCACAGGAGCATACATCGCTCTCTGTGATACTATAGCGCACCTGAAAAAAATAGGGGCCATAACGGAGGACCCCATAATCGACAGCGTTGCGGCAACCAGCGTGGGCATACTTGAAGGTACAGCCATCTTGGATCTGGATTATGTCGAGGACTCAACCGCCGAGGTGGATATGAACATAGTAATGACCGGCTCCGGCAAATTCATTGAGGTTCAGGGCACGGCCGAGTCCGCCCCGTTCGGCAAGGACAAACTAACCGAGATGCTTGCCATGGCAGAGGACGGTATCTCAAAACTTACAGAAATTCAGAAAGACTCCCTTTCAAGTTAATTGAAGCTCATACTTTCAACACACAACAAAGGCAAGCTCAAGGAACTTAAAGCGCTTCTTCACGAGACGGAGGTTTTATCCCTTGATGACTTTCCCGATATAACCCTTCCTGAAGAGGACGGGGACACATTCAAAGAAAACGCTCTAAAAAAAGCCCGACATGTTTTTGAGATTACGAATGAGGCGGTACTCGCCGACGACTCCGGGCTTTGCGTTGATGCACTTAAAGGCGCGCCGGGTATTTACTCTGCCAGGTTCGCGGGAGAGAAAGCAACGGACAAGGATAACAACGAAAAACTTCTTAAGGAACTTCAAGGCACCGATGATCGAAAGGCTAACTTTATCTGCACACTCGCGCTCATCTCAAAGGACGGCGAGGAACGAGTATTTACAGGAAAGCTCAACGGCATGATCGCAGAGAAGCTCTGCGGCGCCTCAGGCTTCGGCTATGACCCCCTCTTTGTACCTGAGGGTTATGACAAGACATTGGCAGAACTTGGAGGCGAGGTTAAGAACAAGATAAGCCACAGGGCAAATGCTCTATCAAAACTGAAAAAATATCTTACGGAACCTGAAGAAATACCTTGTAAATGAGATGCGGTTGAACTTATAATAACAAATTCACGGGGCGTAGCGCAGTCTGGTAGCGTATCTGCTTTGGGAGCAGAGGGTCGGAGGTTCGAATCCTCTCGCCCCGACCAAAAATGACAAAGGGGCCTTAGCGACAGCTATGGCCCCTTTTAAATAGGCTCTTAAGGGAAAAACCCTTGACCACAACAGCTAAGATGATATAATTTTATACTTACTCGGCGATGGTTTAGCTTGACTGTGCATTTATACCGCACTTTCAGGCTCTTTTTTATGCCGATGAGCGCCAGTAGCTCAGCTGGATAGAGCAACTGCCTTCTAAGCAGTAGGTCAGAGGTTCGAATCCTCTCTGGCGCACCAATAATAATTTGTTCTGCCAAGGACGTGCTAAAATAATCTTCAATGGTGGGCGTAGCTCAGCTGGTTAGAGCGCCGGACTGTGACTCCGGAGGCCGGGGGTTCGAAACCCCTCGTCCACCCCAAATTTTAATAGGCGTAAGCCATATCCGCATCAACCAGTAGAGCGCCTGTAGCTCAGCTGGATAGAGCACCGGCTTCCGAAGCCGGGTGTCGGAGGTTCGAATCCTCTCACGCGTGCCATTTACTTACACTTTGGGCCGCTAGCTCAGTTGGAAGAGCAGCTGACTCTTAATCAGCGGGCCGTAGGTTCGATCCCTACGCGGCCCACCAAGAATATCAAGGGGTTACGGTACAAGCCGTAGCCCTTTTTCTCTTTTTGGGGCCGATTGTGCTAAATACGTACTAAATCTTT
>DAOVXI010000133.1 GCA_030636245.1 Deltaproteobacteria bacterium | reverse complement strand
GTTATTATACGGGCAAGGTCTACCGGTGTTGCCGCAATTATGAAGTCTGCGCCACTTGAGTTTATCGTTGCCTCAAGATCCTTTATCTGTTCTTCGGAGTATCCCATCGCAGGAACAATGTTCTCTAATTCAGGGTATTTATTAAGTATATCTTTGGTGGCACCAACTGCAAAGGGTCGTGGGTCTATCGCCATAGCGCCGCTTGTTTCGATGGCCTTAAAGCCAGCGCCATAACGCATACCGCCGTGTGTCAGGGTGGGGCCGTCCTCTATTACAAGAACTTTTTTACCTTTCAGGTCAATAACTTCACTGAAACTCAAGACAGAGTCAGTTTGAATTATTAATGCGTTATCATTGTGTGCTGTTATTGAAGCTGTGACCGCTTTAATGGATTCAGTGTCGGCGACATTAGCTTTATTTATAACGGCAACCTCAGCACGAAGCAGGTTGGCTTCACCAGGGTGGTAACTTACTTCATCACCGGCCCTTAACGGGTCCAAGATCGTTATCTCAAGGTCTGATTGATAGAAGGGGAGGTCGTTGTTTCCTCCGTCCCAGATGATAATGTCCGCTTCCTTCTCAGCCTCTTTCAGTATGAGCCCATAATCCACACCTGCATAAACCACGACACCCATTTCAGTGAGAGGTTCATACTCTTCTCTTTCTTCTATCGTACACTTAGCCGCTTCCATTTCCTTGATGTCTGTAAATCTTTGTACTGTTTGAGCTTCAAGGTTGCCGTATGGCATTGGGTGACGCACGGCAACAGGTGTAAGCCCGTTATCCTTGATTAGCTGAGCGATAAACCTTGTAACCCCACTCTTTCCGCAGCCGGTCCGAACAGCCGTAACTGATATGACCGGCTTAGAGCTTTTAAGCATAGTGGATGTGGCAGAGGGGAGGATAAAGTCAGCACCGCTTGCTATCACTTGAGATGCCTTATGCATAACGTGTTCATGTGTTACATCACTGTATGAGAAGACAACAATGTCAACGTTGTTTTCCTTAATAAAGTTTGTTAATTCACTCTCGTCTATTACAGGAATACCGTTAGGGTATAACGTGCCTGCAAGGGAGGGCGGATAGGTACGGTCGTTTATGTAGGGGATCTGAGTGGCCGTGAATGCAATGACATTAAAGTCACTGTTGTCACGATAAAGGAGATTGAAGTTATGAAAGTCCCTTCCCGCGGCACCCATTATGACGACTCTTTTGCTCATACTTATAGAATATATCAGTGGTTTTTAATGTCAAGTTAGTTGATTTGGCTTTACCGGTTCAGAAAGAAGTATATGCCCCGGCCACTTATCGCAACATATACACATACATCTGCTGTTATAGGAGCTATCTTTACTTGCTTATCAAGGCGACCTCTTAGGGTAAGATAGATCCTATAAATAATAAGCTCGGTGTGATATCCGGATTAAAGTTGATGAGTGTGTCTGGATCGAAAAAGGTAGTTTTCTCACCATTATTGTTGATTTATTGATATAGTCTTTAGTCGCCGCTTACGAGCTCAGGCTCACAAAGTGAAGTGTCATAGACTGATAGACGGCCGCATTTTTTGCATTGGTACTCAAGTGATGGGATCATTTTTTGACATACGTGCCGTGCGTCGTCAGTCTCTTTGCCGCAAAACTCACATTTAAAGGGAAGGGCGCTCTTATTTGGGTGGCAAAGGTGACCGATGCCGCTTGCCTGGCCTTTGCATTTCTGGCATGTAAATGTTTCTACGTAATCTGTCATAGTGATAAACTCCTTAGTTTTTAGCCAAAGATCTCATTTTTCATATCTGTCAGTTTTTTCAGGTGTTCTTTTTCCTCATTTATTATCTCATTTATAATTCCACGGTCCTTATCACGCACGGCCCGGAGCAGCTCATAATAGAATAAAAGTGAATCTTTTTCCATATTTATGGCGAGTTCCAATGCTCCACGCTCATCCCCGGCAACCTTTGCGTACTGGGCGCCTTCCGTGGGCTCTGTAAAGACCTTTGAATCGGCGTAAGCTGTTATATACATTGAAGCTTCTTCGAACTCATCGGTGAAGACCTCTTCCTTGCCGTCTTTTAGTAAAAGGTCCTTTAATCTTGAAAAATAGGCCGTATGCTTGGCCTCATCGTTTGCGAGGGTAGTGTAAAGAGTCCTTAATTTTTCATTACTTACGGCCTTGGCAGCATCCTGATAAAACTTCTCGCCATTCTTTTCGATATCGATGGCCATCTTTAATACTTCTTCGGCTGAAAAATGTACCGGATCCATAATGCCTGCTCCTTTATGATTAATTTCGCTTTGTTTTTTGAATTATAACAGATAAATCACTTATGTAAAGCATTATCTGGGCATATCGCCGTTGTTACCATGTATCCATACTTAGGTTACAGTAGTTACGATTTTAACCTACTTTTAACCCTCTTTTAAGACAAGGTTAGTCTTTTTTTGCTATACTATATCTAAGTCAATAACAACGGATCAGGGAGGTGAGTTCGATGGTTACAGCCACAGATAAACCACACTGAGCGCCTTAACTTTAGGCGATAACTGGAAGATAAATAAAGGTTTTTCGATACTAACTTTAAAAAGGAATGGAGGTCTTAAAATGGTTGTCACGGCAATATTCTTGCTCATAGGTCTTACGTATTACCTACCGACCCCCTACCGTAACGGGCTTAATATCTTCGGCCGTGGTGATCTCAACTTTGACTATGAACGATTGAACCCTAACCCCTAACCGAGCACGGGCCTGGGTGTGAGGTACCTCGGCCCGCTCCTCCTTTTCCGGCGTATCCCTTTCGGGGGGTGCGCTTTTTTTTGTGTGGAAAATGTGGAATTCGGCGACGAAAACGGGGAATTAAGAGAATAAACCCGTAAAATACGGAGAATTAATAGAAAATTTTAGAGGAAAAGGGAGAATTAAGAGAATAAATAGATTTTTTACTATTTCCGTCTAAAGATGAGCACACGCCGAAAGGTCTGCGCTTTTTTGTGCCGGGTTTTTTGTTTTATGAAACAGGGGCAGGGATGGCCTTGCCAAGAGAAAAAACTCCGTTCTAATCTTCCTTTAATCTTCGATTGTTTATACTTTAAGCATGATAAGAGTTCGGCCCGACAAAGAAGATAGATCAAGGGCCTGACAAAATACTTAAAGCCGCGTAAGGCGGCACGATTTAAAAGGAGGAAGACATGAAGAAGAAAACATCGATTTTAACAGTGGTAGTTGCATGCGCTATTCTGATCTTTTCATCCGCGACGTCACATGCGGCATCAAAAGACAGTTCCGTAACGCTAGGCGAGGCTACCGAGATCGCAACAGAGAAGGTTCCGGGCGAGGTCTTAAAGGTCGAGCGCGAGAGGGGACTATTTGAGGTGAAGATCAGGACCAAGGACGGAAGTGTTAAGAAGGTGTATGTCGACGCTAAGGACGGAAGTATCGTTAAGAGCAAGAGCATCACGCTTACCGAGGCAACCGATATCGCTACAAAAGAGGTCCCCGGTGAGGTACTGAAGGTCGAGTACGAAAAGGGACACTTTGAGGTAAAGATACGGACGACCGAGGGCGAGGTAAAAGAGGTCTATGTTGACGCAAGAAGCGGTGAGATAGTTAAGGTGAAGAGCAAATCATACGACCGCAAGTATGACCATTATGATGACGACCGTGATTATGACCGCGACCATGACCGCAACCGCGACCATGACCGTTATGATGATGACGACGACAGACGCTAAGTTGTAAATGTCTCGTAGAGTATGACGGCCCCGGTACCAAGTAAGCCGGGGCTGTCTGCTTTATGCTTTGCGAGGAAGAAGAAAGAGAGGCTAAATATGGAAAATTTAGATGAAAATAATGAGATCGTAACCGTCAAGGTCTGGGACTGGCAAACCAGGGTGCTTCACTGGCTAAATGCCGCGCTCGTTATCTCGCTCGTTCTGCTTATACTTGGTTACGAAGGGCTAGAGGCTTTGGGTGTGGAGAAGTCGGCTAGGGAGCCGCTTGAAGATATGCATGTGTATCTGGGCAGGTTCTTTGTCGTAACCCTCGCGCTCAGGATCATCTGGGGCTTTCTTGGGAACAAGTACGCGAGATGGTCTGACATGATCCCCTTTAGTAAGGAAAAGAGGGCCGCTCTTGTTGCAAACCTGAAGTGGTTTGCAGGAGGATTCCGTACAAAGGCACCGGTAAACGTAGGGCACAACCCTGTTGCTTCCCTTCTTTACATTGCTGTAATAGTTGTTCTCGTTATGCAGGCTGTAACGGGTTTGCTCCTTGCGGGCCTTGAGCACAACATGTTCCCGGGAACCCTTATAACGGATGGGTTAAGTTACGAGGCGGCGGAGGAGCTTGAAGAGGTAGCTGAAGAGATACATGAGTTCGGCCTGTTCTTTGTAATATTCTTCTTCGCATCACACATGGCGGGGCTTGTTATCCACCGACTCTTTGATAGGGGTGGTCTCCTCGGATCCATGCTGCACGGGAAAAAGTATTTCAAGAAGGACGATATAGATATATAATATAAATATGCGTATCCTTTTAGTTGAAGACGAGAAAGAGCTGGCCTCTGTCATAAAGAAGGGGCTGGAGGAGAACAGTTATAGTGTTGATATGGCCCATGACGGAGTAGAGGGGCTTTTCATGGCAGAGAACTACTCGGCCGATGTCATGATACTCGATGTTATGCTTCCCAAGATGGATGGTTTCACCGTTCTTGCTAAGATGCGTAAGAAGGGTATCGCCACACCCGTGCTGCTTCTTACGGCAAAGGATACGACAGCGGATAAGATCAAGGGGCTTGACAGGGGAGCGGACGACTACCTGGTCAAGCCCTTTGAGTTCGGAGAGCTGCTTGCCCGCATCCGTTCGCTCTTAAGGCGTGGCACTGAAACAAAGGAGGCCGTGATACGTATTGCAGATCTGG
>DAOVXI010000062.1 GCA_030636245.1 Deltaproteobacteria bacterium | reverse complement strand
TATTATCTGTCAGAATAAATCTGGGAGCGAATTGCCCGTTACTTAAGAGTATCGTATACCCATCAATCTTACCTGGGCTATTTATCCCGACATCTAACGTATGTTTTTCTTCCGATGCACCGGCAACATTAAAAATAGTCAAATTAGCATTGTAACCAACAGGGAAAAAATTATCTTCGTACTCTATCTCTACATCATTCAAAGTCATAACAAACTGAGGTATGTATCCAGAAACCGGTGCTGTAGTTACACTAACAAAATCCTGACCGATCAGACTTACCGGAAAACCGGCGGGTAGAAATATTACTGAGTGAAATAAAAGAAGCGGAGATAACGATGTAGCAGCTATAACAAGAAGCATGCCTAAATGAAAAGTTAACGAGGAATAAAGTGAAGAGTTAGAAGTTCCAGATCTATTCAGGTACCGCCTGAAAGAGCAAAACAATATACTTAAGAACAACACTGCCGGGAGAATAAGAAAGTAATTACTGTAGTAGCCGGATAACTTCCATGCCGCCATAATAAACACAGAAAGAATAAGTAATAGTATGGCAAACCATCTGGTTGTCAATGTGTAAAATATTTTATTCATAAGTACTTCATATCGGCATATAATGAAGTGACAACAGCACACTATCAATGACACACAAAAATATTAATGCGTGAATTCGACGCCACCTTCACCCTTCAACTTGCGCCACTTCTCCATATCGCCTTCACTCTTCAAAATATCTTCTTTGACTATCACGGCCTTTACGACCTTTAGCTTACCACCTTCATTATCTATGTTATAGTTCATGGTGTACTCTACCTCCATCAGCGGTGAAGCGATCTCGTTTGTGTCAACTAAGATCCACTTATAATTCCACCGCTCCTTTGTAACGACAACAGAGTACCTATATATCAGGATCTCTTTCCATTCCTTTTCATCTTCGTTCCAAACAGCTTTTACCTTATCATCGTCCTCGTCACTCCCCGGCGATACACTTTCGAATGTAATACCAATAAGCTTTGAATCCAGGTATACACCAAAACCATTCAAATACGACTGATACGTATTCCCTGCGCTCTGGAACACATCGTTACCGGCACACTCGTCCAGTCTCTCAAACTCACCGTCTCTGTAGGCAACTTCGAGTGCGTCGGCATAGACACCGATAAGCCTTTTAAGCTCGTCCTCTTTCTTAACATCACTTGAACAACCAAGCAAGATAACAGATAAGATGACGGCAAAGAGGGTGACAACCCCGGTTGACCTTGCAAACATCAAGATACTTCCTCCGATAACAATAGCAATAAGAAACAACCGCCTTTATACTCAGTCATTGTGATAATCATTTTTCTCTTTCACGGCACTTAACTTTTTCATCTCATTTAACCTGAGCTTATAATCCTCGGTCTCGGGAGAAAGAGCGATAGCTTGCTCCTCCAGCTTTATAGCTTCATCAAACTCACCCTTCATCGCCTTTAGATGCGCCAACATATCAAAGGCACTATGTGTAGCGTCTTCTTTTGATACAAGCTCAATAAGAATTTTCTCAGCATTGTCTGTCTCATTGAGCCCCATATATATACTCGCGAGTTCAAATTTTATCGCATTGCTGATCACAGGTTCATTTTCTATTTTATACTCCAGCGACTCTTTACGATACTTCAGGGCTTCTTTCATTGTAACAGCGCTAACGATACCCTTCAGGTGCTCGTTATCGGGGCGCAACTTTAATGCCATATCCCCAAGCTCTAAAGCCTTGCCCGTCCGGCCATCCCTATGATACGCCATACCAAGACTCTCCAGCAGATTGTGGGAGTTCATTTTATACCTTCTGGCTTCCTCAAGTATCTCTATTGACTTTTTGAGCTCTCCATTATGCAAGTATACAACTCCAAGCTGAAATGCTTCCCGCCAATCCAGACGCCCCTCGGCCTCTCTCTTTTGCTCAAGTCTTGCGACCTCTTGATCGAACTCCTTCTTACTGACATACTCTAAAGGCTTAACATCCCCTGTAACCTCCGGAGATTTAGACTTATTCCAGAAAAAAGCCACCAATGCTACGGCAAAAACAATTAAAATTATTACTCCAAGCTTCTTCATTCGTTCTCCTTTTAGTCAGCTGCGTAGCTTGATGTAGCATTATAAACAAATTCACAGGTCGCTTCAAGTATTGTCGAGCTTGAGCTGATCAATAAATTTATCATATGAAGTATTATTGAATGGCAGATATTAAATGAAGGGCTACCGACAGCGACTACTGGTCATGACACTTATTACATACATTACTCATCATACCCTTATTACTGGATGTGCTGGTGTCGAGTATATAGTTATCACTAAAATTAAGAGTATCTGCTCCGTCGAGTTTTACAAGCATACTATGGTCATAATCAGGATTTGTAGAGTTGTTCGGGTTAGGCCCTCCGTGAGCATAGTGACAACTCAGGCAAAGCGGCTGAGTCTTAGCTAAGTCATCCGTTGCATACCTGACTTTCGAGCCTACAATTAATGTGTCCACCGAATGTTCACTCGTGTCCCCGATCTTTACATCTCCAACCGGATGCCTCACCCATGGTGTACCTGTGTCTCCGGCTCCAATACCACCATTAGCCACGCCGCCCATGTTAGCGTCACCACTTAAACCGTAATAATTAGTATGGCATTTTCCGCAGAACTCGGAGATACGGTTTCCCTGCTCTCCTGCTGCGACTTCAAACTTAACATTGGCTCTATGATACTTATCCACATTACTAATAATATCTGGATCCGTATTGTCTACATCACACGGCGCACCGGTACCATCACTGCATGTACCGCTATTATTAACTTCAAATGTAATACTCACCCCTGCGGCCAAGGTGTCATTTGTGGGGTTACCCGGGTCGTATCTGAGGTTCCTGTAGTTATCAGTGCCGTGATGACCATGACAGTAAAGACAATTGAACGTTGGGCCGTACTTATCCGTTACAGCGGTCCATGTGCCAACGTACCCCGGAGGCTCAACACCATCCATGCCGGTTCTCGCGAGATCATGCCTGTTATCGTCATTTGCGACAGCAAGGTCTCCATGATTAAAGTCGCCGGCAGAAGGAAAGTTGTTCACTCCGTCATAGTTTGCGGACTGATTGGCACTAACCTCTACCTTCGGAGGAACATTACCGTCCCCGTCGGCTGCCTGAGTGCCGGGATAGTCCTTGCCGTGACAGTATAAACAAAGACTAAAAACATTTTCTGCCCTCAGGAGCATATCCTGAATGCCGGTTCCCTCACCAGGGTAGATCAAAGATCCTTCACCCTGACTGTTGTGCATTGTATGGCACTGAGCACAGACAATACCGGAGCTATTGGAGTGATACATTCCTGAGTTGGCTATTTTAGGGGAAAGTAAGAAAAAGGATACAACAAATAATAGAAGAAAAACAAAGCTCCTGGTCTTTTTAAGGCGCTCACTAATGGAAAAAATCGAATTATTTGACAATAGTAAACCCACTCAAAAGCCTCGCTTCGTAACCGGGAAATATCACTTAAAGACAGATATCCGCTTACGATTTTTGTCTAATAAATATATCATATTATCATGGCCAAAGTCAATATCAACACCGAAGAAAATACGCTCTCTTTTTACCTTCCCACCACCAAAAAAGCCTATCTTTTCCGCAGACTTATCAAATATATGCACACCCTTTAAAGCATCCACCAACCATAGCCTGTCACTGCTGTCCACACGCGCCCCTAAGGGGAGTCCGAGGGTGCCCCCTACCCCTTCAATGGCCTCAAAGCTACCCATGTAAACACCATCATTTTTACGGTAAAAATGGATGGACTTTCCTTCATAAAATGAAGTTATCAGGTACACCCTGTCAGTGCCTACCGCTATTGCTGAAAGAGAGTTAAAGTCCTTACCTATGCTCATCTTATACACTCCGTTTTTATCAAATACAGCGCAGTTATTAAGCGCTGTATTAAGAGCATAGATATTTCCCTCTTTATCAACGTCTATCTTGCTGGGAAGAAACTCCATACCCTCGGGAGCTGTTATACGCCCCTTCTCAATACCTCTATAATTCAAGATGGTGATGTGACTCTTCCCCTGTTCTGTCACATACATATCATCACCTATCTTTATTATGCCAAGTGGGTTCACAGGAATAACACTCTTTCCCCTACCAAACCTATAAACACCCTGTCCACGTTCATCAAATATCAGAACCTCATCATACGCGCTATCAACGACAAGCAGCTCACGATGCTCATTATCATAAAAAATAGCTACAGGCGATATCAACTTGTCTGCCATAAAGCTATCAATACTGAACTTGAGCTTAGGGGTATCAAACGGCAAAGGATATTTGCCTGTTGAATGGCTTGGTGAAGAAAAGATCAAAAAGACTAAGACAAAGAAACTAAAAAAAACATTTATCATTTTATATCTCCACCCGAAGATGTGCCGCCCAGAATTGTAAGATTAAATGCTGCTTCCTTGTCATTCGGGTCGTACTTTAGTATCTCATTGAATTCTTTCTTTGCTTCTTCTATCTTACCAACTCTCTTGAGGGTTAGCGCCAGGTTGAATCGTGTTGCCGTGTCCTCAGGTTTGAGCTTAAGCGCGACATTGAAGTGATGTATGGACTTATTATAATTTCTCGCAATATTATAGATATTACCGAGATTTGAGTTTGCTTCAACCTCAAATTTGGGAGAAACAACAGCGCCGTAGTGCCCGCCCTTTAACACCTCATTTATCCTTAAGACCTCCTCAAACTTGGGTATCGCCATAAAGTATCTGCCGGTCCTTATATACACAATGGCTTCATTATAATAGACCTCTATGTACCAAGGATCTGCCTTCCTTGCCTTTGATAAACTCTCGAGAGCTTCTTCATACTGACCCAGAGCTATATAGGCAGTACCTATATTAATATAAGGCCTTGCCTTGAGCGGGCTCTTACTTGACACATCGCTCCATAGTTGCAATTTAGTGTGCCATACATGATTCCTATTAAGCGTTATCAGAAGGCAAAACAGGACCAATACGAGGAGCAACACCTGCTCAGACCTCTTAAATGTAAACTCCAAATTATTCATCCCACTCTCCGTAACTCGATCATCAGGCCGTTACTATATCTCTAAGAATAAAGACAAGGGTACCGACAAACACCACTTAGAGTAATGCCATAAGTTAATGTTTATTATAACATATCCAGCTCATTTTATTTATGATTTTGTTATTCGGTAAAGAACCGTCACTTCCCGGAAAAGCCGGCTTTAATTCTACTTAAATTCTGCGCCACATCGACCCATGACGAATTACGAAAAAATATAATGATACCTGTAAGGAATGTTACGAAAGAGTACTTTGAATATTCGGTATTGAAGGATCAAGAGAGATGACAGGTAGAAGAGGGGTCTAGCTTTAGATCATGGGCCGTCCTGCTTATCAAATTCTTTCCTTAGGAACTCAAAGACCCTGACTTTTTTTGTGTTAACGGAAATGTACATGCGGCCTCTCTTGTCCAAGGCCACGGAGACTGGTCTCGGCAAAGTATTGTCTCCGCCAAACTCAAAGATAAACTGACCTGTTTGATCGTAAAACATCAGCGCGAACCTGTTTATATCAAGCACCGCCACATAGCCTCTTATCCTGTCAACGGTCATATCCACAGGCATACTAAAACCACCGGCCAAGCCGGAGATATGCCCGAAGCTGGAGAGAAACTTACCGTTACGGTTAAACCTGAAAACCTTAAAAGAAGGCGGATCGAGAATAAATATCTCTCCATTAAGAACTACCACACTGGAAACATTCTTAAAAGGTGCCTTACTGGTAGCGGTCAGCTTAAGCTTGGTATTACCTTTACTGTCCAGACTGTCCAGTACGTACAAAGCCTTAGTCGTCCCAACATAGAGCTCCTCCTCAACATCATCGAAATACAAGGACTGAATTCCCTCATCATCACTCATAAATGAAGTATCCAGGTCTTTTATAAAAACACCCCTGTAGTTCAGTTGTGATATTCGATAGCCATCGCTAAGGATCATATCTCCATTATTCGTTATAACCAGATTTCTCTGCAATGAACCTAAACCAGCGGATGCATAATAAAAGTGATGTAAAACACTTCCCTCCGGGTCCATAACCAGAACCCTGCTGTTCTGGTTATCCAGTATGAAAAGCTCATCATTGGCAAAATCGTAGTGAACATTAACAGTGCTATTAAAAGGAATACCGCTACTCCTGCCATCAAGCGACATTAAATAGCGTACCTCCTGGGTAATATCTTCGGCTGTTAGTTCTGTTTCAGGTGAGTAATGGGTTTCAAAAGGGATGTCAAAGGAACTGGTCTGCTCTTCATCAGGTGACCCTGTAAACATCTCGGGATCCTGATATGACCGCTCCGGGATGTCTTCGGTAAAGAAATCTTCATCAGCTGCTGCTGCGTCTTCCGCGGTTTCAGATGTCACATTGTTTGCAGCAACCATAATAACATTCCTATCAATATAAACAGGAGCTGCGAATGACTGGGCTGGCAGTAGCAGTAGGACCAAAAATGTAACAAAACCAATAGTATGCATATCTCTCTTTTTCCAAGAACACATTTATACCGCTGACGGTATACTTATATGCCAACTCCATAGGTAGGTAAAACTATCGAATCATTAATTTGACATATAAGTCTCATTTATAAACCATACGGGCATGATATGTCAAGATATTAATATTATTAGATAAAGGCAGGTTTAGAAATAAAGAAAGGGAGGGGGAATATCCCCCTCCCTTCCGGAAGTGCTTTTTAAGACCAGAGATAAAAAGTATTACTTACCTCTGTTATGACACTGCTGACAACCTGTTAGACTATCAAGGCTAACACCGTTCTGGCTACCTGCTGACACCGCAGATGTATAATCCCATCTGAGAGCGTCAAGGTTAGGTCCAGCATGTGCAAAGTGACATGTAAGACACATTATACGGTCATTTGGGTTATCACCATAGTAGACCTCTGTTGCATAGTCACCAGGAACTACATCCACTAATGTACCCTTAGCCATCGGAACCTTACCGTCAGAAGCTACTACGGTAGTGTTGTAATGGGTATAGTCGTAGATAGTTGCTCCGCCGGCTGATGTACCTGCAAGGGCACAACCGTCTACGGCATCTGTTGTCATATCACAGTTGACCGGATGTCTATCCCAGTCGGTTCCGCCTACAGTTGTGTTGTCATCCGTACCGCCGGTCTCGTGCCAGTCATCATGACACTGTGAACACCAACCGCTCATACCGGCATCACCGGTATTGGCACTATTGAGACCTCCACCGTATACGTTGTGCTCACCTGCATAGTATATCGGCCAGTAATGATTCAACCCGGTTGGGGTCTCACCATCAAGGTTTCCACCTATGGCACCATCGGAAGCCTGACTGGCTCCACCTACCCAACTTACAACTGTTGTACCTACAGTAGAAGCACCATCTTCAAAGACAACACCGGTAGTCTCAAGAAGATCTGTGCCGTCACCACCAACCGGCTTGACCTTAAGCATTCTGTAGACGTTAATACCCTGCACATTGGCAGTAGCTATTAACGGCTGAGTCTTTGTTCCATGCGGGTCATGACAGTTCGTACATGAAAGCTCATCGATAGATCCCTCTGCAGCACCAGGAGGTATCGTTGCGACGTTACCAATAGAGTGACCGTAGCCGAGACTCTCGTTACTGGCAGGATCATCACCTGCATAGTAGGCCGTGATCTGACCTGCTCCGTCTGTTGTACCGGTATAGTCAAAGTCACCACCGGCACCGATGCCTGAAACAAAGTCTTTACCACCCCAGTTACCGAGGTTTTGTGTCCAAACCTTTGGAGGCGTAATCGGGGTACCTACGTCGTTGGCAAATGTATCCGTCGAGGCCGAACCTGCTGTACCGTGACAGCTGAGACAAAGCTCATAGACCTTTGCAGACCTCAAAAGGATGTCTGAACCGGTACCGCCGACATCACCCATGTTCGTATCACCCTGTGAGCTATGCATTGTATGGCACTGACCACAAGCAAGCTGTCCTGAACCCGCGTGAACGGCTTCAGAAGGTGTTGCTGATGTCATTACCAATGCAAATGCACTGATGGCCACAACGGCCAATAATAATGTTTTTCTCATAATAATCTCCTTCCACTTTTTTAATTACTTTCGTTCCATAATCTATTAGGAACTCAAGTTTTTTTTGAAACACTTTACAGCTAAATAATTTTACCGAGAACGCCTTATTAAAAACCGTTTCGGACTGCGGAAAGCAACCCCGTCATGTTTTGATCAACATGACCTATCAGTACGGGACTCCTTACCGCACCCGACACAAAACCTTTATTAAGGGCTGTTCAGGTTCAGGCAACCATTACCTTATAAATAGAAGCCTTCGTCAGCTTCTACTGTTAAATATAAATTAACAGATTTTAATTTTTGTGTCAAGCAAAAAAACAAGGCCAAAGAGATATATTTTCAGAGATAAACCCCGTAAACACTGAGATAGACAGCTATATACAGAAACACCTGTAAAACCAGTG
>DAOVXI010000199.1 GCA_030636245.1 Deltaproteobacteria bacterium | reverse complement strand
CGGCGTTGACGCATTGGCGGATACGGAGAAGCTTCGTCAATTCATAGGCAGTGAGGCGGTTAAGGACAGGTTGCTACAGGCCGGACTTACCGAGGTAGAGATAGAGGACAGGCTCTCGAAACTAACTGACGCTGAGCTTCTAAGTTTCTCGAAAAACATTGATAGTCTTAACGCCGGAGGAGATATCCTCGGAGTGATTATAGGGCTACTCGTAATAACGCTGCTTGTTGTTCTTATATTGAATTTAAGCGGACATAAGATACAGATAAATTAAAGAGATATGTAGTGGTGACATTGTGCGCGCTATGAAAATAACTTATAGAACAAATTTATTATTAGGGGCCTTTGCTATCGCAATGGCCCTTATGATTGTCGGGTGTGTGGCCTCGTCTCCTCCTGCGAAGGGCCAGATAAAGAGCCAGGTAAAGGTCAAGGTAAAAAAAGATAAAAGTGCTACTGCGGATGCTTACCTTATAAAGGGTGTCCCGCTTATCCCCCAGTCAAAACACATGTGCGGTCCGGCAACCCTTGCCATGGTCTTTAAATATTACGGCGATCCGTTGCCCATCGCTGATATTACCAACTCCGTATATCTTAAGAAGGCAAAAGGTACGCTTACGATAGATATGTTGCTCTTTGCCAAGGAGAGAGGCTACTCGGCACTTCACTATGACGGAACACCGCAAGACATAAAGGACAGGATAATCAGCGATAAGCCGCCAATTGTACTTCTGGATCTTGGCATAGGGCGCGCAAGCGTGTGGCATTATGCCGTGGTGGTCGGCTTTGATGACGCACGGGGCGGCAACTTCTTCCTTCATGCCGGAAAAAATAAGGTAGAGAAGATGAGTTATAAAAGATTTTTAAAGGCATGGACGAAGAGCGGTAACTCAATTCTTGTTATATCTCCAAGTTAAGGGGAAGCTCTTGCTCCACTCACCTCACATTTTTATTTTGATATCTCTCCTTGCTCTTACTTCATGTGTATCCGGAGGAAGCAGGGTCACGCTCGGCCCATCCGAGATGAATACTGAAGAGCGGCTTCGTTATGCATTAAGCCTTGAATCAAGAGGTGAGTACATAAGAGCATTTGATGAGTATGAAAAAGTTATGCGTTCAACCCCCGGGGAGAGCAGGGCATACTACGGCATGGGCTCTGTTTACCTGAGGGTAAGTAGGGCCGATGAGGCTGTCCGGAACCTTGAGAAGGCAATAGAGCTTGATGGAGAACAGGGGCCTTACTATAACAGACTGGCGTGGGCATATCTGCTTGCCGGAGAACCGATCATGGCAGAGATGACCGTTCTAAAAGGTGAGGCCGTGGATCTTTCCGGCAGACATGTGTTTTATGACACACGGGGTGTTCTCGCCATGGTATCGGGAAGATACCTTGAAGCGGAGCATCATTTTAAGAATGCCCTGATGCTCACGCCTCTTACGGATTACGCTGCGTTATATAATATTCATCTTCATATGCATAAGCTTTACCTTAAAACAGCTGAGGCTGAAAAAGCAAAGGCATCTCTTGAGGAGATGAAAACCTATAAAAGGATGGGCTACGGCATTCCGCAGCCCTTTATCTGGTAAAGACTATGAGCGGTATCTATGGAATAAACCCCGTAAGGGAGGCTCTCAAGAAGGGTCGGGTCGAAGGGGAGTTACTTGTCCAGAAGGGCAAGAACACCCCTTCGATAGAGTCTATTATAAAGACCGCCAAGAAGGCAGGGATCATAGTAAGGAGATCCTCCAGGGAAGAGCTTACCAGGGAAGCCGGAGCAGTAAACCACCAGGGCCTTATTCTTTTAACAGCGAGTGCCTTTAAGTATGCTGATATTGTTGATGTAATAGAAAAATGGAAAAAGAGCGGCGAGAAGGGATTTTTTGTGCTGCTTGATTCCGTGCAGGATCCGCAGAACCTCGGCTCCATCCTCCGCACAGCCCACAGCGCCGGAGCCTGTGCCGTGATCATCCCAAAGGACAGGTCTGTTAAGGTTACCTCCGTTGCAGTGAAGGCTTCAGCTGGAGCCGCCATGCATATCCCCGTTGCCATAGTCACGAACATGGTCCAAGCCATCAAGACCTTGAAGGAAGAGGGCGTGTGGGTCTACGGCATTGAGGCAGAGTGTGGCGAGAGCGTATACAGCTTTGATCTTACAGGGGACGTGGCCATTGTGATCGGGAGCGAGGGTGAGGGCATAAGGCGGCTGGTGAGCAAAGAATGCGATCAGCTCATGAATATCCCGATGAAGGGAGAGGTCAACTCCCTGAATGCGGCTCAGGCCGGTGCTGTTACTTTTTTTGAGGTCTTAAGGCAGAGGGAAGCAAAGGGGTGATGATGGCTCAGGCCATCTCTTCGCTCATTTCTTTACCCGAGAGAATATGAACGTGAAGGTGGAAGACGATCTGGCCTCCGCCTTTACCCGTATTGATGACGGTGCGAAAACCGCTTTCAGCAAAGCCCAGTTTCTTTGCGATCTCTTTTACCGAGGCTAGAACTTCACCGAGCACTTCTTTATCTTCGATCTCCATAAGGGTTTTGTAGTGGGTCTTAGGTATTAGGAGCAGGTGTGTCGGGGCCTGCGGGTTGATGTCTTTTATGGCAAAGACCGAGTCCGTCTCATAGACCTTTTCAGTCGGTATCTCACCCTTGGCCATCTTACAGAAGATACAATCCATCTTATTTTTCTTCCCCGCCTTTTCCACGTGATCTTTTTTCATCATGGCCCGAGGTGCCGAACCTTCTCGTAAGCTCAGTGAAGACTTCCTTGATCTTTATGTCTCTTAGGCCAAGG
>DAOVXI010000049.1 GCA_030636245.1 Deltaproteobacteria bacterium | reverse complement strand
CTATCTTTATACAGGATTCTTGATCTGATGTCAACAAATATTTCCCAAATAAAAAAGCCGGACCTTAAAAGGTCCGGCTTGTACTTGATCATAAACAGATTACTTCTCTTCTTTTTTTGCTGCGGCAGGCTTCTTGGCTTTGGTTTCTTTCTTCTCGCCTTTATCTGCGGCTGCCTTTGCGCTCTTTTTGGGAGCGGCTTTTTTCTCTGCCTTCTCTTCTTTTGCCTTTGGCTTTGTCTCGGCTTTAGCCTTTGCAGGTTTCTTAGCTGCTGCCTCTTTGGTCTTTTCCGCAGGCTTAGCGGCTTTTTTCTTTGCTGTGGCAGGTTTTTTAGCTTCCGCTACCGCAGCAGCCTGTTTTAATGTATCATCACTCTCGGTAAGTTCAATAAATGCCATCGGAGCGGCATCGCCTGCCCTCACGCCGTACTTTAGCACCCTTGTGTAGCCGCCGTTACGTGACTTAAAGCCTGGAGACACATCATTAAAAAGTGTCTTTACAGCTTCCTTACTTCTCATGAAGGCCATTGCACGACGTCTGGCGCTGGTGTCCCCTGCCTTGCCAAGTGTTATCATTCTCTCAACGTAACGTCTGATCTCTTTTGCCTTGGCTACGGTTGTCTTCACTCTGCCGTGGCGGATAACATCACATGTAAGGTTTGCCAACATGCACCTTAGATGTCCGGTGTTCCGTGAGAATTTTTTATTATCTTTATTGTGTCTCATTTCCTTTAACTCCTAATCAGCTTCCTTAAGCTCGGTGTACTTGCGGTCCAACTCGTTCCTCTCGGGAAAACCCTCAAGCTTCATGCCGAAATCAAGACCCATCTCATGGAGTATCTCCTTGATCTCGTTCAATGATTTTCTTCCGAAGTTCTTTGTTCTAAGCATCTCCTGATCAGAGCGCTGAACCATCTCTCCAATATACTTTATATCGGCGTTCTTTAAACAATTCGCGCTTCTAACGGAAAGCTCTAACTCATCTACTGTTTTAAAGAGATTTTTATTAAACCAAGGTTTATCCTCAACCTCTTCAGCCGGCTCCACATCGTGCTCCGATTCCTCGAAGGTAACGAAAACACTGAGCTGATCTTTAAGTATCTTTGCTGATATCGCAACGGCTGTCTGCGGATCGACCGCACCAGAAGTCAAGACTTCAAGCACAAGCTTATCATAGTCCGTCCGTTGCCCAACCCTTGCATGTGTGACATCGAAGTTTACCCTTGTAACAGGTGAAAAAAGAGCATCTATCGGGATAGTTCCCACTGGAGCTTCCTCATCCTTATTCTTCTCTGCCGTTACATAGCCGCTCCCGTCGTTCGCGGTCAACTCACACTTAAGCTCGCCATCCTTTGCGACCGTAGCGATATAGTGTTCCGGATCGAGTATGGTTACCGAATCGTCACACTCAATGTCTCCGGCACGTACTTCTTTAGGACCTTTGATATTAAACTTCAAGGTCTTAGGGCCTTCGCCGTCAATGCTTATCCTCAACTGCTTAATATTAAGAATGATATCGGAGACATCTTCCTTAACGCCTGTTATCGATGAGAACTCGTGCAACACACCGTCAAACTTAACGTTTGTTACGGCAGCTCCTCTTAGCGATGACAAGAGTATTCTTCTAAGTGAATTCCCTATCGTAACACCATAACCCCTCTCAAGAGGCTCTATGGTGAATTTACCATAGGTCGGTGTCAGAACACTTTGATCTACTTCTAATGCTTTTGGTTTTATCAGATTACGCCAATTTTTGTGCATTTCCCCCCCATAAGGTAAGGTATTTTAAGCTGCAATGAATATTCAATTTCAAATACTCTGTTATAATTATCTATTTTGAGTAAAGTTCTACTATAAGCTGTTCCTGTACAGGCATTGTTATATCATCCCTTATCGGAAGCCTCATGAGCTTACCTTTAAGGTTAGCGGCTTCCATGCTTAACCACTCCGGCACACCCCTTCTCTCGGATGACTTGATGCTGTCAGGAAACTTTGCGACTTTCTTACTGGATTCAGCCACTTCAATAACGTCACCTTCCTTCATAACATAGGAAGGAATATCTACCTTCTTACCGTTAATCGTGAAGTGACCCTGTGTGACTAACATTCTAGACTCGGCCCTTGAGTTGGCTAGTCCCAGCCTGAATACGACGTTATCAAACCTTCTCTCAAGAAGGCTCATGAGGTTTTCACCTGTTACGCCTTTTGCCCTGTCAGCCTTATTGAAGATGCTTTTGAACTGACCTTCCATGAGGCCGTACATCCTCTTCACTTTCTGCTTTTCTCTGAGCTGCATGGCATACTCGCTTACCTTTCCGCGACCCTGTCCATGCTGTCCCGGTGGATAGCTTCTTCTCTCAAAGGAACACTTATCCGTGTAGCATCTTTCGCCCTTAAAAAAGAGCTTAGCTGCCTCACGTCTGCATACCTTACATGCTGATCCTGTATATCTTGCCAAAACTACCTCCCTTATCTTATAACAACGGCCATTAATAAGGCCTACAATTAAACTCTTCTTCTCTTTGGCGGTCTGCAACCGTTATGCGGAAGAGGCGTTACATCCCTTATAAGTGATATGCCGAAACCTGCCGCCTGAAGCGACCTTAGTGCGGCCTCTCTGCCTGAGCCCGGACCATTCATGAAAACATCCACTGTCTTCATTCCACAATCTATGGCTTTCTTTGCCGCTGTCGTTGCAGCGACCTGGGCCGCGAAAGGTGTACCCTTTCTTGAACCCTTAAAACCTTCACTACCTGAACTTCCCCATGAAACTACATTTCCGGCAGGATCGGTTATCGTTACGATAGTATTGTTAAAAGTGGACTTTATGTGGGCAACGCCCTTTGATACAGTCCTTTTATTTTTTTTAGCCTTTGCCATCTAGTTAATACCTCCGCTTTAGTTACGGGAAACTACTTCTTTTTTGTCGAGACAGTGGACTTCTTCGGCCCTTTTCTTGTCCTTGCGTTAGTGCTCGTCCTCTGCCCTCTTACAGGAAGGTTCTTCCTGTGTCTGACACCCTTATATGTTCCAAGGTCAACAAGCCTTTTTATATGCATGGAGATCTCTTTCCTGAGATCACCCTCAACCTTATAGCTTGTGTCTATAGACTTCCTTAATGCCGAGACCTGAGCTTCTGTTAGGTCCTGAGCTCTTAAGGAAGGCTCAACACTTGCCTCAGCCAATATCTTGGTAGCCGAAACACGGCCTATTCCATAGATCTTTGTGAGAGCTATATCGATTCTTTTATTTTTTTGTAAATCTACGCCTGATATTCTGGCCAATTTAATACCTCCTCAGCTTAGCCTTGACGCTGTTTATGTTTTGGATTTTCACAAACCACACGGACAACGCCCTTGCGCTTAACTACTTTACATTTTGTACAAATCTTTTTTACCGATGATCTGACTTTCATAGTCTTTTCCTTTTTTTACTTCTCTCTATAGGTTATCCTTCCCCTTGTAAGGTCGTACGGTGAAAGTTCAATCGTAACCTTATCGCCGGGAAGTATCTTGATGAAGTACATCCTCATCTTACCGGATACATGAGCAAGCACCTTGTGTCCGTTCTCAAGCTCTACCCTGAACATAGCGTTAGGGAGAGTCTCCATCACAGTGCCTTCAACCTCTATTGCTTCTTCTTTGCTCATATCTTATAACCTGCTTAAGACGTACGGACCGTCTTTTGTTATAGCTACCGAGTGCTCAAAATGAGCTGACATTTTACCGTCTGATGTTACCGCTGTCCAACCGTCCTTAAGGACTTTTATATCCCATGTTCCGACACTTATCATCGGCTCTATCGCAAGGACCATGCCTTCCTTAAGCCTAACCCCTGTTCCCGGCTTCCCAAAGTTTGGTACCTGGGGGGCTTCATGTAACTCTCTTCCAATTCCGTGGCCAACAAAGGCTCTTACTACCGAAAATCCTTCAGCTTCGACATAACCTTGAACAGCATGTGATATGTCGTGAAGCCTGTTGCCAACCCTTGCTGCGTCTATTGCCTTATTTAAAGACTCTTCGGTTACAGCTACAAGCTTTTCTGTCTCTGCTGTTATATCTCCGACCTTTATTGTAAAAGCCGAATCGCCGTAAAAACCGTCAAGCTCAACCCCGAAGTCTACACTGAGTATGTCGCCGGAGTTTAATGTTTTTTTATCAGAGGGCATCCCATGAACGACCTCTTCATTTACCGAGGTGCAGAGACAAGCCGGGAAACCTCTGTAGCCCTTGAAGGCGGGCCTTGCACCACTTACTTTCTTTAGCTCCTCTTCGCACCTTTTCTCAAGGTCCATTGTTGTAATGCCCGGGGCTACCTCAGCTTTTAGCTTTTGAAGTATCTCGGCAACAACGAGGTTGCTCTTTCTTAAACTCTCGATCTCAGAAGAGGTCTTGAGTATTATGGACTCGCTACCCAAGGGCCTTTACGATCGCTTCGGTTATGCTATCAACAGAGCCTATTCCTGCCACAGCCCTGTAGAGTCCTTTGTCTTTGTAGTACTCGATAAGAGGATGTGTCTCTTCGTCGTAAACCTCGAGACGTTTCTCTATCGTCTCCTCTTTATCGTCATCCCTCTGGTATAGCTCCCCGCCGCATGAATCGCATACATCTATATTTACAGGCGGGTTAAATATCACATGAAAGGCCTCACCACAACCGCGGCAAACACGCCTTCCGCTAAGTCTTCTTACAAGTTCCTTTTTATCAACCTCTATGCCTATAGTAGCATCTATATCTTTACCGAGCTTATCGAGTGTTACCTTAAGCTCATCGGCCTGAGCGATATTTCTTGGAAAACCGTCAAGGATAAAACCTTTATTACAGTCCTCGTCCTCAAGCCTTCCGGCTACCATCTCGACAACCAACTCGTTTGGAACCAGAGCGCCTTTATCCATAAAATCCTTGGCCTTAACTCCCAGCTCTGTTTTGTTCCTTACATTTGCTCTAAGAATATCTCCTGTTGATATCTGAGGTATTCCGTACTGTGCGATCAAGTTCTTACTCTGCGTACCTTTGCCGGCTCCGGGAGCTCCTAGTAAAATAATGTTAGGCATTAACGTCCCCTACTCTTCATCTTACCTTTCTTAAGAAGCCCGTCATAGCTTCTTGCCATAAGATGGGACTCAGCCTGCTGAGCCGTGTCCATGGCAACTCCAACAACGATCAAGAGTGCAGTTCCGCCAAAAAAGAATGGCGCGTTCATCTGTCCCATAAGTATGGTCGGTAAGACACACACCGCCGAGAGATAGATACTGCCCCAAAGAACTATCCTTGATAAAACCCTGTCAATATAATCCGCGGTACTCGCTCCCGGCCTTATGCCCGGAACAAAACCGCCGTTCTTCTTTAGATTGTCAGCCACGTCCTTTGGTTGGAACTGAATGGCTGTATAAAAATATGTAAAGAATACTATCAGTCCGACATAAAATACATTATACAGGACCCCCATTGGGTCCATGAAATCGTTTATCTTCTGTAAAAAAGGTACAGTGGCGAACTGCGTTACCGTTGCCGGGAAGATCATTAGCGATGAAGCGAAGATCGGTGGTATAACACCGGCCGGGTTTATCTTAAGCGGCAAGTGCTGTGTTCCTCCGCCCATCATCTTTCTTCCAACAACCCTTTTCGGGTATTGTATCGGTATGCGCCTTTGCGCTGTTTCCATAAACACGATGAAAGCGATCGTTGCGAACATTACGACCAGGAGTATCGCGACCAGGAAGAAGTCGAGCTCCCCTGCCCTTACGAGGCTTATCGTGTTACCTATAGCACTAGGCATCATCGCGATGATACCTGCACATATTATAAGTGAGATGCCGTTTCCAACACCACGTTCTGTTATCTGTTCTCCGAGCCACATTATAAAAGCCGTGCCTGAGGTAAGTGTAATAGCTGTCATGATCCTAAAGTCCCAGCCCGGATCATACACGATCGGTTCGCCAGCGGCCCCTGTCATGCTCTCAAGACCAATGCTTATGCCAAGACCCTGAAAAAATGCCAGGACAATCGTGAAGTACCTGGTGTACTCGGTTATTTTCTTCTTGCCCTGCTCACCTTCCTTTGAAAGCCTTTCAAGGTGAGGGATAGCAACGGTTAGAAGCTGCAAAATGATCGCAGCACTAATGTAAGGCATGATACCGAGAGCGAATACAGAGAACTTCTCAAGAGCGCCACCTGTGAACATGGTGGCAAAATCGAGCATCGTACCGCTTGCGGCCTGAAAGAAACCGGAAAGTGCGTCCGCGTCAACACCGGGTGTCGGAATAAATACCCCGATCCGGTACACTGCCAAAAGTGCCAGCGTAAAGAGAATCCTTTTATTTAGTTCTGGAACTTTTCCTATATTCTGGAGTCCAGCCAAAGTTAAAGAACCTCCGCCTTACCGCCAGCTGCCTCGATCTTGCTCTTTGCGCTAGAGCTGTAAGCATTAACCTTAACGTTCAACGAAAAATCTATCTCACCATTACCAAGTATCTTTATTGGTAACGCTGCTTTCTTAATAAGCCCCTTTGCCTTCAAGCTCTCCACATCCACCGTGTCGCCGGAGGTAAAGCACTTTGAGAGGTTGCTGACATTCAGGACACTAAACTCAGTTTTAAATATATTGGTAAAGCCTCTTTTAGGAAGCCTTCTCTGAAGCGGCATCTGTCCGCCCTCAAAGCCGGGTCTTGTTCCTCCGCCCGAGCGTGAGTTCTGACCTTTATGACCACGGCCCGCGGTCTTACCCCATCCGCTGGCCTCTCCACGTCCTATTCTTCTCTTTTTCTTGTTGGCACCCTTAGGAGCCTTAAGTTTATCTAACATCAATTATCCCCTTACAAAAAAACGTATGAACTTGCCTTAAGCGTCTTCGACACTTACAAGGTGTGAAACTTTATTTACCATGCCTCTGATGGCAGGTGTATCCTTAAGAAGCTTTGTTGAGTTGAGCTTCTTGAGCCCAAGTCCGAGCAAGGTCTTCTTTTGTCTTTCACTAAAACCAATACCACTCTTCTTAAGCGTTACCTTTATCATCGATTCTTTCTTTGCCATAACTATTAAAGTTCCTTACCTCTTAAGCGAGCAACCTCTTTTGGGCTTCTAAGCTGCTTAAGTGCGTCTATCGTTGCCTTTACCTGGTTATGCGGATTATTTGAACCGAGAGACTTGGTAAGTATGTTGCCTATACCAACGCTCTCGATAACCGCCCTAACGCTTCCGCCGGCTATGATACCTGTACCCTGTGAAGCGGGCTTTAAGAGAACTCGTCCTGCGCCGTAGCGGCCTATGACCGTATACGGTATCGTATCTTTTAATATAGGAACCTGTATGGTATTTTTCTTGGCCTGCTCAACGGCCTTTCTTATGGCTTCAGGCACTTCGTTCGCCTTACCAAGCCCGTGGCCAACCTTGCCAAGCCCGTCACCTACAACGACTATCGCATTAAAGCTGAAACGCTTACCACCCTTAACAACCTTCGAAACCCTGTTAAGGTATACGAGTTTGTCTTTTAGCTCCTGATTATCTCTGTCTCTTTGCACCAAAACCTCCGTTTAAATAAAAAGCTTAGAACTTAAGCCCGGCTTCCCTGAGTCCATCGGCAAGAGCCTTGACCCTGCCGTGATACAGGTAGCCTGCACGGTCGAAGACGACCTTGCTTACGCCTTTTTCCTTGGCCTGTTTGCCGAGATGCTCGCCGATCACCTTTGCGGCATCAGTCTTATTGAGCTTCGCTGTCTTGCTCTTCATGTCTTTTGATACGGTCGAAGCTGAAGCAATGGTCGTGCCCTTCATATCATCTATGACCTGCGCGAAGATATGTTTATTAGACCTGAAGACATTTATCCTCGGCCTGCCGGGAACGAGCCTTACCTTCTTCGATACCCTTATTCTTCTTTTATCTCTCGATGAGAGTTTAACTACTTTACCAGCCATCTTTATTATGCCCCTTTAGCAGCCTTACCGGCTTTCCTTCTTATTACTTCGTCCGTATACTTTATGCCTTTGCCCTTATAAGGCTCTGGCGGCCTAAAACTTCTGACAACCGCTGAGACCTGACCGACAAGCTGCTTGTCCGCTCCGCTTATCTCAATGGCGGTCTGCTTATCAACCTTTGCGGTAATGCCTTTTGGAAGCTTATACTCGACCGGATGCGAAAAACCCAGTAAGAGATTAAGCATATCCCCTTTAACATCCGCCCTGTAACCGACACCGACTATATCGAGGTTTTTCTTATATCCCTCGGAAACGCCTATGATCATGTTCATAATAAGGCTTCTTGAAAGACCATGAAGGCTACGTGAGGTCCTTGATTCATCCATGCGAGTAAGGTTTACGGTCGAACCTTCCACCTTAACGGTTATGGCTTCTTTTATAGCCTGCGTAAGGGTACCTTTCGGGCCCTTAACGTTAACGGTTCCGTTACTGACACTTACAGTAACGCCGCTCGGTATCTCTATTGGTTGTTTTCCTATTCTTGACATCGTTAAAAATCCCTTAAAATACGCTACAGAGAAGCTCACCGCCAACACCGAGCTCTCTTGCTGTTTTATCTGTAATTACACCCTTGGGGGTCGAAAGTATATTAACACCAAGACCGTTAAGAACACTTGGTATCTCGTCCTTGCCTACATATATTCTTAGTCCCGGCTTGCTTATCCTCTTAATGGTCGTTATAACCTTCTGCCCTTCCTCGGCATACTTGAGCTTTACCTTGATAGCTCTTGACGCCTTCTCGCCGGAGACGGAAAAGTCTACTATATAGCCTTCCTCTTTAAGTATCTTGGCTATGGCTTCCTTCAAACGTGAGCCGGGGATACTTACGTCCTTATGGCTCGCGCGCGAGGCATTCCTTATTCTTGGGAGCATGTCTGCTACCGGGTCTGTCATTGACATTTGATCTATCTCTCCAAATTCTTTGTAAATATAAGGTGCCAGTTTGATTTTATTACGCCTGGAAGTTCGCCCTTTAAGGCCATCTGCCGCAGGCATATTCTGCACATATCGAACTTACGATAGTAGGCTCTTGAGCGACCGCATATCGGGCAGCGGTTATACTCCCTTACCTTGAACTTGTTCTTTTTACTTGCCTTTATTATAAGTGATTTCTTAGCCAACAGTAACCTCCGGAGCCTTCTTAACTTCTAAAGGGCATGCCCATGTGTTTCAGGAGCGACTTACCCTCTTCGTCATTTTTTGCGGTTGTATTGAACGTTATGTTCATCCCGCGTATCTTGTCTATTTTATCATACTCGATCTCAGGGAAGATTATCTGCTCCCTTATACCGACCGTGTAATTGCCTCTTCCGTCAAAACTTTTATCGCTTATACCGCGAAAGTCTCTGATCCTCGGCATACTGAAGTTAACCAGCCTATCGTAAAAGTCATACATGCGCTCGCCTCTAAGGGTTACCATGCAGCCGATCGGCATGCCGATCCTGAGCTTGAAGTTAGCGATGGCTTTCTTAGCCTTCGTAACGAGCGGCTTCTGTCCGGTTATGAGCGTCAGGTCACGAACAGCAGCTTCAATTGT
>DAOVXI010000048.1 GCA_030636245.1 Deltaproteobacteria bacterium | reverse complement strand
TAGACACGGCGAGCCACAAGGTCAGGCGAGGCGGAAAGGCGATAGAGCTTTCCGCAAGGGAGTATGCGCTCCTGGAGTATCTAGCTTACAGGAAGAACACGGTCGTAAGCAGGACGGATATAACGGAACATATCTATGATGAGTCCTTTGACAGGGACTCTAACGTTGTTGACGTATATATAAATTACCTTCGGAAAAAGATAGACAAGGATTTTCCAGCTAAGCTGCTTCAAACGATAAGGGGCGCAGGATACATGCTGGGCAGTGAAGAGGAAGAGGGGTAGGGGTAGCTCATGAGCTCTGTTTTTTCATCCATTAAGTTCAAGTTGATCGCATATTTTCTCTCAGCCTTCTTGCTCGTTCTCCTTGCCCTCGGTATATTCCTAAATGACAAGCTTGAGACAATGGTCATAGGCTCTGTTGACAGTCACCTTCACTCCGAGGTACAGCTCTTAACAGGGCTGATGAAGGTGGAAGACGGCATTCTTAACATGGAGCTAACGGAGGCGGAGGTTGGTGATTACGCGCTCCCGCTCTCGGGGCACTATTATCAGATCCTTTCAAGTAGTGGTGAGGTTCTTGGGCGCTCACCCTCTCTTTATAATGTTGACGCATACCTTCCAATACTCGGCCCCGGCACAGTGCCTGCCTTTGAGAGCATCACCGGACCGAGAAAACTTCCCCTCCGAATGCTTAGCGAGACATTCGATCTTCCAGGAGGAATCAAAGTCGTGATACAGGCCTCGGAGTCGCTCGAAGACTCTTTTGAGGTGCTGGGTCTTTTCAGGAGAACACTCTGGGTGCTCTTCCCCTCGCTTTTTGTCGTATCGGGGTTAGGCATGTTCATTATTGTCGGTTGGTCTCTTCGATCTGTAAAAGATTTTTCAAGGGAGATAGGAGAGGTTACCGAAAAGAACCTCAATAAAAGGATTGAAGAGGATACGGCAAGCGAGCTACGTCCGTTGGCTGAGAATTTCAACACCATGCTTACGCGACTTGAGAGTTCCTTCGAGAAACAAAAGGAGTTCTTCTCGGATGCTTCTCATGAGCTCAGGACCCCGGCCGCCATTATAAGGAGTACCTGTGATGTGACGCTTAATAAGCCGAGAAGTGAGGATGAGTATAAGGAGTCGCTTAAAAGCATCGCGGCTACTTCAAAGCGTCTCGGCAACCTCATAGACCGTGTATTGGAGGTGGCGCGTTTTGACAGTAAGGCATACTCGTTGAACCTTTCCATGGTGAATGTAAAGGAGCTTGTAGGGGATGTGCTGAAGCTTTTTGAACCTGCCTTTACAGTGCGTGGCATAAGTACCAGTCTTGAGGGAGTCAGTAGGAGCATAAGCGTTGACAGGGAAAAGCTCACAGAGATCCTGACCAACGTCATAGATAACGCTGTAAAGTATAACAGGGAAAACGGCAGCGTGGATATACGGATAACCGAGGATGACGAGTACCTGATCGTGAGTGTTATTGACACGGGTATGGGAATGAATGAGGCAGAGAAGGAAAAGGCCTTTGAGAGGTTTTACCGAGCCGATAAGAGCCGTGAGAGCACAGAGGGCACGGGGCTTGGGCTCTCTATAGTAAAGGCTATGGTGGAGGCCCACTCCGGAAGGATAGAGATAGAGAGCGAGGTAGGCCGCGGTACTACCTTCAAGATATTTTTGCCTGCCAGAGATAGATAACCTCTAAGATAACTCATATATAAATCACCGAACCCGCCTTGATAACCGAGGCGGGTTTTTTGTTTATAGAGATCGGTTGGAATGGTATAGTTAACTGGTGGGCACAGATCATAATACGAGGCCGGGAGATCAATTCGTTTGCAGATGTTTATAAAAATAAGGGATGTGCTCTTGCCCAGGGAGAGCAATAGGAGAAGGGTAGTCAGGTTCTTATGGCATGCTGTTCGTTCTAAAAAGAAGTTTTTTATATCCAGGGCGCAAAAGTATAAGTATTGGATAAAAAAGCATGAACCTTGTAAAGAGGAGTTGGAGAAACAAAAAGAAATACGTTTTAAATTTGAACCGAAGATCAGTGTCATAGTACCTGTATTCAATACGCCGGGAAAATTCTTTATAGATACGCTGCGCTCTGTATTAAATCAAACTTACTCTAACTGGGAGTTATGTCTTGTGAGCGGCAGGAGCTACGCGGCACAGCTTGAAAAGAAATTAAAGGACCATTTAAAGAATGATAACAGGGTACGTCTTAAATTTATTGATGATAATAAAGGTATAACCGAGACCTTAAATGATGCAATTTCATCTGCGGAAGGCGAGTATTTGACGTTTTTGTATCATGACGAAGTGTTGGCACCGTTTGCTTTGTTTGAAGTTATAACATGTATAAATAAAGACTTTGAGTTGGACTTTATATACACTGATGAAGATAAGATCACCGGATATGGCAATAGACGTTATGAGCCGCATTTTAAGCCGGAGTGGTCGCCCGACACCATCCTTTCCTGTAATTACATTTCACATTCCACGGTTATTAAAAAAGAGATCATAGACGCGGTAGGAGGCTTTAGGCAAGGTTTCGATGGTGCGGAGGATTATGATCTGATCCTGAGGGCAACGGATAGAGCCGGAAAAATTAAACGTATACCAAAGATACTTTATCATTGTAGGGACAATAAAGGTTCGGTTACGCTAAACTCTGAAGCCAGGGAAAATGCGGTTACTTCCGGAAAGAAAGCGGTTGCTGATTTTCTTGACAGCAAGAATACGTATAAGTCACATGTCTCCGATGGTATCGTGCATGGTACATACATGGTCTCATACGATATCAAGAGCTCTCCAGAGGTTTCAATTATAATACCTACCAAGGATAAAGTTGAGGTATTGAAGAGATGTATCTCATCTGTATTGGAAAAAACGGATCATCCAAATTATAAGATCGTAGTAGTTGATAACTCAAGTGAGGAGAAAAAGACATTTGATTACTATAGAGAGTTAGAAGCAAACACACGTATTACCATTTTAGAATATAATGAAGCCTTTAATTATTCCGCTATCAATAATTATGCGGTGTCCGGGGTTGATTCGGATTATATAGTTTTGCTTAATAACGACACAGAGGTCATTAACAGCGGATGGCTGACCAGGATGCTTGAACATGCGCAGAGAAAAAAAGTCGGTGCAGTGGGAGCTAAACTCTGCTATCCCAACAAAACAGTCCAGCATGGGGGTGTGATAATAGGCCTTGAAGAGCTGGTTGGTCACTCGCACAGAGGTTGTTCAAAGTATGACCCGGGTTATTTTGGAAGGCTCAATATTATACAGAACCTGAGCGCGGTAACCGCAGCATGCATGATGATGAGAAGAGAGGTCTTTGAAGAAGTCGGCGGTCTTGATGAGCGGTACTCTCATGTCTTTAATGACATTGATCTTTGTCTGAAGATGAGGGGAAAAGGATATCTTATAGTTTATACCCCTTATGCAGAGCTGTACCACGCTGAGGCCTTGAGCAGAGGCCTTGATGACACGCCTGAAAAGATGGCGAGGTTGAGGAAGGAGGTATTATTATTTCAGTCTTGTTGGGATAAGGTTCTTAAAGAAGGAGATCCGTATTACAATCCAAATTTGACGCATGTTGCAGAGGATTTTTCTATTAATATAGGCGAAAATCAATAGTCGCATTGACGGACGCTTTGGCAACGGTCGTGCAGGATTTTGATCTTAATGTTCTTTTTAAGAGGCTAGCTGGGGCAGCTTAAATGCCATGATATTCTTGCCGCTACGCTGGTCGTTCTGAAGTGAGGTGTATATCTCGTCGAAGTTCCTTGATACCTTTCTGAAGGTCTTTAAAAGCTCCTGGTCGAAGTGCTCGGGCCTGGTCCGCTCGTTGCCGTTCATGAGGATGTCGCATGCCTGCTCGTGGCTGTATGGCTGCTTGTAGGGGCGTTCGCTCCTTAACGAGTCATACACGTCGCATATCGAAACTATTCTCCCTTCAATCAGTATCTCCTCACCTTTGATCCCGTATGGATACCCGGTGCCGTCGAACCTTTCGTGGTGAGAGAGGGCGACATTGGCGGCCATCTCGATACTCGGGTGCGTCGAGCCACGCAGTATGCTGTGGCCTGTTACCGTATGAGACTTTATGATATCCATCTCTTCCTCCGTAAGACGGCCGTTCTTTAGCAGTATCTTGTCCGGGATGGCGACCTTTCCTATGTCGTGCATGGGGCTGGCAAATGAGATGGATATGATGAACTCTTCGCTCAAGCCCGCTGCCTCGGCCAATACGGTCGAGTAGTGCCCGAGCCTTGCGTTGTGGGTGCCTGTTGTAGAGTCCCTATACTCGGCCATCTTCGTTAGCCTCTGTACCAGCTCTACGGTGAGGTCCTGGACCATGACCATTGAGTCTTTTATCCGGGTATCTTGTTCGCTTAACTTTCTTTCAAGGCCCAGCCTGTGTTCGACTTCATCTGATATGGATCTGTTGAAGGCTGTGGCCTTCGTAAGCGCGTTGGCTATCTCAATGTCCTCTGATTTACTTATGAAGTGGAAGGCGCCGTGGTTCAGCGCCTGGATGGTTATCTCCATGTCGGCCCGGCCTGACATGAGCACGACAGGTGTCATTGGATAGATCTCTTTTATCCTCTGTAGAAGCTCTATCCCGGAGCGTTCCGGCATCACAACGTCGGAGAGGACTATATCTACATTATTGTCTCTGAGGTTATTCAGGGCAGAGTCCGCGTTGTCGCTTGTCAGACAGGGATAACCAAGCGCCTGAACAGTGTCGGATATTTTCTTCAGGAAGAATTTTTCGTCGTCTACTATCAGGACAATAGTTTCTTTTTTTTCGCTCATAAGCCTACAAGTCCTCAGCTGATATCGTATCGTGGTTAACGTAAAGAGTGATTATATAAAATATACCAATTTACTTTAATGATTAGCAATCCCTAGAATTAGTGATTTCCACATAAAGATCAAATAAAGCGCATACATATGAATTCCACCGGAGGTAAACCTTCAGATGGGAAAGAGCCTTGTCCAACTGCACCACCCATCTTTTAATCAACCTTTAATCCTAAAATTCTGCGGAGTTGATATAATAAAGGTGAGGGTAGGAGGTGATGTTCTGTGAGTGTAGGTACATTCCTTATAATAGGTCTTTATGCCACATTATATCTATATGCAAAAGTTTTGCATGAGTTGAGTGATGGCAAAGAACATGGGTTTGGCAGGAGAAACCTCGGATCAAATTATTAGGTCAGTTTCAATGGCCATTACCCTATAGAATATAATTATATATTCTCATATAGCGCATATCATTTTATAAATGGTACGCGCTATTTTATTACGTTTAAGTTGACCTGGCCCCCTTATTTGTGGATAATATGGTTACCAACACCAATGAACTTTTTTGAGAGGGGTATTTTTTCATGAAGAGAGTATCTTTAATTTTACTGTTACTTGTTTTCGCAACATCTTGCGCTACAACGAAAAGGGCCTGGACCGTACAGGAAGAGCGTCCTGACGGCAGTACCTTCTCGATAGATGAGACCGTCAAGTACCTTCCGGATAGCCTGATGAGGATGTGGGTCAAGTACTCCTTCCCCTCCGATAGCTCTTCGGAGTTCGCGCTCGTTACGGCTTTATTTGAGGTCGACTGCGCTAACGACATGCAGCGTCCTATCCATATAGACCTTGTTGCGCAGGACGGAGAGAAGCTCAGCCTTGATACGCCCTATACCGAGCCTCCCTATGACTGGGAGCCGATAGACCCGGAGAATGAGGAGGTGTTTACCCGGCACTGCAAGTAGCCTTGCTTTGCCGAGGTATTTAATATGAAGATAATTAAACTTGAAGACAGCCACAGTTGGGATGAGGAAAAGAACTGCATGCGTGTTGATGTGAATATTGACGGTGCGGATATCATCTGTTACTTTACGCGCGAGGCCATAGAGGATTTTGCAAGCGCTAACGGCCTGGACCCCGACCCCATGATCGCCTTTGATGGCAGAAGAAAGTACTTACTCACATTTCTACTTAATCATCTTGAGATCATGGATACCGACAATGTTACCGAGGTCGTCATAACGACCGAGATACTTAACGCGTAGGTTGGGCGAGATATTAATTCTTACGAACAATGATACCGATGCAGGTGCTTGGCAGACCTGCCACCATCATCTTTAAATGCGTATCCGGCAAGGAATCACCGTTTAACCTTACGAAGTCAAGAACACCATCGTAAGTATACGGTGGCATATCGATATACTTATCTAACCATCCGTCTCCGACAGAAAAGTCGAAGTCTGAAACAGTATAACCTTCAGCTCTCAACATTAAAGTTAATTTTTCAAAATGCTCTTTTTTGAATAGAACAAAAGAAGGGTTATTGTCAATGGTCCTTGGGTCATTCGTATAGTTATACTCTGTCGTATGGATCGCTACTCCACCGGGCTTTAAGACCTTCATTGAATTAACTATAAAATCCAAACCATTTTGTATGCTTCCAAGATGCTCTAAGGCACATATGGACCAGCAGAAGTCATACTGTTCATTCAGCTCAGCAGGTATGTTATTCATGTCAACATATTTTAAGTCAACGAACCTTTGAAATAATTCTTTATCTATCAGCTTCTCTACAAAAACTTTATCCAGGCTAGCGGTATGTTGCTTCGTTGTTTCCCATCCCGTGCCCTTTACTTTTTCAGGGTGCAGGTCTGTTACTGTTATGTTGATCTTATGGGAAGCAAAGAAGCTGGGCAATGGCTCTTCACCGCACCCAAAGCCAATACCAGATAAGCCTTCCTGGAGTTTGTTGTTTTCATATAATGTCTGGCAAGTATATGCAAGCTCCCATTGTTTACGGTGAAACTCATAAGGTTTTTGTAACTGCGAGAGCCAATATTTAAGCCAGCTGCTCTCCATGTCTTCTTGAGTAGTCACCTTTGGTGCTAAACCAACAACAGTAGGGGTTTTTAGATCTTCCTTGTTTTGCTTTGCTTTGATCTGCTCGGCCATGTAATGACCAAGCACTTTGATGTTCCAGTTTATATAGTCAGAGTTCCTTTCTAATCGAATTAATTTACGCATAGAATTTAAAAAATTCGGGGCGATATAATTTAATGTCTTCTTTATCAAACTTTTTATTATTCTTTTAAACATATTATCCTCCAAAATTTTTATTTTTCCTATCCCACCTTCAGGACAGAGTAGGCAAGCCAGCCCATATAGCCTAAGTAGACAGTTAATAGTATCGAGCCCTCGATACGGTTGATGCGCGCCGGGCCTCTAAAGCCGTAGCCCAAGATAAACAGTGACAGGGTCAGGGCGGCCATTACGAGAAAGTCGCGTCCCATGACGCTCGGGCCCACACTCATCGGGTGTATAACGCTTGCTATTCCCGTTACCCCAAGGGTGTTAAAGAGGTTCGAGCCCACGACGTTGCCGAGGATAAGGTCGTGTTCGTTCTTTCTGAGTGCCGAGATCGAGGCGGCAAGCTCGGGCAGGGAAGTTCCGAGCGCTATTATTGTAAGCCCGATTATCATATCACTTACGCCAAAGCCAACGGCGATCTCAACAGCTCCCCATACAAGCACCCTTGAGCTTACGACAAGCATGATAACACCGACGACGAGATAGATGATGGCTTTTTTCTGCGTCATCTTATGCTCGACCAGCTCGTGCTCAATATCTGTAGCGAAGCTGTCCTTATCTTTTTTAAGACCCTGCCATATGCTCCACATCATAAGAACAGCTAGGATACAGAGCATAATGATACCCTCTATGAGTGTAAGCCGGCCGTCGTAGATCTGATAGCCGGCGATGGCGGTCACGACGCAGAGGATGGGGAGCTCTTTACGGAGCACCTGAGAGTGTACGGCGATGGGGCTTACGAGTGCAGTCACTCCGAGTATCAGGGCGATGTTGGCGATGTTCGAGCCGTAGGCGTTCCCGAGCGCCAGCGCGGGGTTGCCCTGATGGGCGGAAAAGGCGCTCACGACCATCTCCGGTGCACTCGTGCCGAAGCCCACGATGACTATCCCGATGAGCAGCGGAGGAGCGCCGATGTGACGGGCCGTGACGGCCGCGCCCTCTATGAACCAGTCAGCGCTCCAGAGCAGCAGAACGAGTCCTATGATGGTTGCGATTATGGCTAAGGTCATATTATCCCTGTGTTTTATTCAATGTTGTAGATCGAAGCGAGTATAACATAATATCAGCGCTGAAGGAATTGAATCAACCGGTTTTTGTATGCTTCTGTTGACTACGCAGGATTCTTATAGTAAAATCTTTTTTATGCGTTTACTTATCAGCTCCATATTCGTTCTCATGATGAGTGTCCTCGTCGCCGGATGCAGCGGCGGAGAAGGCACAGGCAAAGGAACCTCTGCCGGCTCCAAGCAGGCAGCATCGATCTCGAAGATCAAGACCATAACCATTGATTATCCCGTTGGAGGCCAGAGGCTGCATATCGAGGACAATGGCAGGGCCCGTCTTTTTTACGGCGAGGGCACGACGAGCCGTAAGATAGCGATGGGTACCTTCACAGCCGACGGCATCTACTCCGAGTTGAAGGAGCGTCTGCACGAGAAGACGGATAAGGAGAACTGGGCCGACCCTGAGGCGACCGCAGGCGTGGTCAAGATCCATTATATGGACACCGGGGTTATCGAGTATAATATCTTCAATGAAGACGAGTACGTGAACGCGCTTTACGCCAAGGCCAAAAAGAACTTCATCTGGAACACCCCCGACCGCCAACAAAAGTAACTCTATTAATTATATATAACCTGACTTTTTATAAGCGCCCCTTTTTAGGGGCGTTTTTTTGTTTTATGAATCAGGGGGCTGATGGTATAGTAGATGAGTGGGTAACGTTCATCCTACGAGTCTACCTGAAAGCGAAAACAACAGGTTATTTTTAAAGTAATAACATTCAAAGTATATTTAACACAACTTTAAGGAGTCAAAATGATTGGAAAGAGCTGTTATAGTTACATACTAATAGGCTTGAACTTAAGAATACTGAGACATGCTACCTCAACAAGATTGAAAGAAGGTATTGAGGGAAATGTATCACAATTATTGAGTGCTTTAGAACGGTGTGGTTTTGATGTGTCACTTGCTTTCACCAAAAATAAAAATTTCTGTAAAATGCAAGATGATATCTCCGCATTGAAAAAAAACAGTTCATTGGGCAAAGAAATTGTTCGTAATGTCAATGAAGAATTCGAAGCTTTAGAGAATATAGTATTTGCAGAGTCAGAAACAAAAAAAGTATATGTAATACCAAGTAGGCGATTCAATACAGAGTTCTTATTGAATAACCCAGAAAAACTCCTTAAAGATGGTTTGTTTGATAAATTGAGTGAAGTTGCTCAACATGATTTATCGTCATCTTGTCGTTGTTTGCTTTTTGGCGAAGCGACTGCTAGTGCATTTCACATATTGAGGGCTACAGAGGCTGTTTTGAAAAGTTACTATTATAAACATAAGAAGCAAAAAAGACTGAAAGAGCCAATGTGGGGTTCTATGGTTCAACAGTTAAGAGCTAAAAAGACTAATTGCCTGCCAGAGACGACACTTAACTCGCTAGATTCGATACGGGAGGGATACCGAAATCCAACGCAACACCCCGAAGCTGTATACGATATAGATAAGGCGCAAGACCTATTTGGAGTTTGCTTAGATGCAATAGGGAAGATGGCAGAAACTCTATAGTAGGGTGGGCCATTGCCCACAGATAATAATGAAAATAATAATACATTCGCTCATATATGTCATGATCCTATTGACCAGCCCTTTGCTTGCTAATGCAGGCGGTGGTGGGCATGTCGCTTTTTACTTAATTG
>DAOVXI010000186.1 GCA_030636245.1 Deltaproteobacteria bacterium | reverse complement strand
GCAAGGCTGAGCGCCTGGGTGACTAAGTACGTCAGAGACCATGGAAAGTCAGTTCAGCAGGGGGTGGCCGAGCGCATATGCGCCGTAACCGGTGAAAAACTCCTGAGTGTTAAGGGCGAGTTGGATAAGTTGATAGGATATGTAGGTGAGCGTGACGCCATTACAGCTAAAGACGTGAGTGCTGTTGTAACGGATGTTAAGGAAGAAAATGCATTCGATCTGGCGGAAGCTTTATGTGCAAGCAATATGCCTCTGGCTTTTAAGGCATTGTCAAAGATAAGCGACGACCCGCAGATGATCATGGGAGCCATCTCATGGCAGATAAGGTCCCTTGTTAAAGTGCTTGATGCTTACAATAAGGGAGAAGGTGAGCAGCAGATACAGAGGGCAAGTGGTGTTAAGAAGGCGAAGCTGGGTAAGTACATCTCTCTTGCTAAAGCTCTTGGTTCATCCAGACTGGCCTTTACCCTGAGAGCGCTTAAGACGGCCGATAGAGATCTTAAGAGCGGACGTTTTCCTCGTGACATGGTGCTTGATAAGCTTACACTAAATGTCTGTGGCGCCCTTAACAGATAAGGTGAGAAATTAGAAAAGGGTGTCCAATGGACACCCTTTTAAGTTTTATTTAATTAGTGTTAGCCTTGCTTTAGAGAATTTGCGGCAGTACTGAGCCTTGATATCTTGCGGGAAGCGTTATTCTTGTGAAGGACGCCTTTTGTTACGGCCTTATCCAAAAGTGTTGTTGCTACTTTAAGGTTAGTGCCTGCTTCCTCCGCGTTACCGCTCTCAAAGCTTTTACGGACGCTTTTAATAGCTGTTTTAATAGCTGATTTAACAGCCGTATTTCTTGCATGTTTTTTTAGACTTTGTCTGTGTCTCTTTAAGGCTGATTTATGGTTTGCCAATTTAGTACTTACCTCCGTATTTATTAAGACTTTATATATTATAAATTTTCAGGGTATTTGTCAAGAGATTTTAAAAAATACGGTATTTTCGGGAAGGAGACGCATTGACGGTTGAAAAACGCATAGCTGGAGCGGCCACGCTTGTCGGGGGCGCAACCTTTGTAAGCCGCATCTTCGGCTACCTCAGGGATGCTGTCATTGCCTGGTACTTCGGCGCGGGGCTTGCCGCGGATGCTTTCTTTGTGGCCTTAAGGGTCTCTAACCTTCTAAGAAGGCTTGTTGGAGAGGGCGCTCTAACCTCATCATTTATCCCCGTTTTCACGGACGTATTGAGTGAACGCTCAAAGGCGGATGCGTCAAGCTTTGTCTCAAGCTTTTTTACACTTTCTTTCATTATCCTTGTTATTTTGACGGTTCTGGGTATTGTTTTTTCAGCTACGTTGGTTGAGCTGATGGCCCCCGGGTTTATGGAGCAAGGTGAGAAGGGCGCTCTCACGATAACCCTTACCCGATATATGTTCCCCTTTATGATCTTTATAAGCCTTATGGCTATAGGCATGGGGGTGCTTAATACCTTAAGACACTTTACCGCACCTGCCGTTAGCCCCATTTTCTTTAATATATCTATAATCCTCTCTGCTATCTTTTTGGCAGGCCATTTCGTAGAACCGGTGTACTCGCTTGTTATAGGTGTACTTATCGGAGGAGCGGCACAGTTCGCTCTACAACTTCCTTTTATGGCATCCAGAGGTTTTCTGCCTAAACCGAGCTTTATCTTCAACGATCCTGCGATTAAGAGGATATTCAAGCTTATGGGACCGGCTGTTCTTGGTATAGGTGTTTTTCAGCTGAATATTTTCATTACAATGCGTTTTGCTTCAACCCTTCCTGAGGGTAGTGTGTCTTACCTTTACTATGCATCACGTCTTATGGAGCTTCCCTTGGGTGTCTTTGCGGTTGCCATCTCTGTTGCGGCGTTGCCGAGGCTCTCAGAGTATGCGAGCAAGGGTGAGGATGAAAACTTTAAGAATTCATTGAGTGTTGCCGTGCGATTGTCAAACTTTTTGACATTCCCTGCGACTATAGGGCTTGTTGTGCTTAGTTTTGTTTCGATAGATATTCTTTTTGCAAGAGGAGCCTTTGGTCCAACGGACACGGAGAATACAGCTTTTGCTCTTTATTTCTATGCTATAGGCATAGTGCCGGTTGCCCTTACGAGAATCCTTATAAGCGTCTACTATGCATTCAAGGATACAGTAACGCCTGTTATTATAGCGATAGGCGTGCTTGTCGTAAACATTGTGCTTTGTTTAGCTCTCATGGGACCGCTTGGTCATGGTGGGCTTGCCCTTGCTAACACAGGGGCTGCTCTCTTTAATTTTGTTGCTCTTATGGTTATGCTTAGGAGGAAGTCGTCTGTTGTCAGATTTAGCGAGTTCTTGCCTCAGATATTTAAGGTCTTTGTGGCCTCGATTCTTATGGGTCTGGTAGTTTACGCGCTGCTTAATATGCTTAGCTGGGAAGTTTATAGCACGCTTGTTAAACTAGTTGTGCTAGTGCTCCTTATATCAATCGGTTCTGTAACGTACTTTATCCTCTGCAGGGTAATGAAGGTGGAGGAAGTTACAGTTTTGAGAGATATCTTCGCCGCTAAGATAGGTAAAAAGCGGCAATAAAAGGTGACAATTGATAAGAATCGATAATTGCTCTAACGCTTTGATTATTAAGGGTAAATAGGTGATTAAATTTTACGCAAAAGCCGACGAACGTTGAAGCTACGGCGTGTGGTTTTGTTGCATTGAGAGGTTTTTCAACAACTTATCCACAGTCTTTGGGGATATCCTTTTAACCTAACGTAATTGTTCTTTTTTCTTGGCTTCATCCCACAATATATTGAGCTCGGTAAGCTCAGTTTCGCACATTTCCTTATCGGATGAGGCTATTTTTTTTTCTACATAATGAAAACGTCTTATAAATTTACCAATAGTTTTTCTAAGTGCTTCTTCCGGGTTTACCTCTACGTACCTTGAAACGTTAACAAGAGAAAATAATATATCTCCTATCTCTTCTTCAACGTTCTTCTGATCCTTATTCTTTATAGCTTCCTTAAGTTCATCTACCTCTTCATGTACTTTGTCAATAATGTCTTCTACCTTGTTCCAGTCAAAGCCTGCTTTTGCCGCTTTGTTGCTTACTTTGTGGGCCTTTAAGAGAGCCGGCATGGTCCT
>DAOVXI010000156.1 GCA_030636245.1 Deltaproteobacteria bacterium | reverse complement strand
CAAAATTCGGCAAAATTACTTTCAAACTCTGTTACGTACTTGCCTCCTATGAAGGCGCACTCAGACAGAACGGAATTAATTGTATTGTCAATATCCTCCTTTATGGATAGATATTGTGCCTTAAGATTTATCAATGGTATTTTCATAAGGCTCCTTCTCTGAATTTTATTAGGTTGAATATACGCCAAGGCGTTGTATCTTCACCTGAACCATTGCAATACTTATCGTAGTAATTCAAGATTCGTTTGCCATTGAATATATTATCATTATCAGGTATCGAATCGAAGGTTTTCTTTAATGTTGGCTTTAACCCCTCGCCCAACCATTGTCTTTCAGGGGTTACAAAGCCCATCTTATCAGTTCTCTCAAGAACTCTGTTTGGAATAATATCCTTCATGGCAAGTCTATATAGATACTTTGTGAAGTACTTATTTATTTTCATATTGTCAGGCGTTTTAAGTGTATGCTCCACAAGTCTATAGTCAAGAAAAGGAACTCTTGCCTCAATTGAATGGGCCATCGAATTTCTGTCTTCATATCGAAGTAATGCGGGGAGATTAGTATGAAGAAGCATCTCTTTAAGTTTTTTATCTAGCGGTGTGCCCTGTGCTGAGAACATTAAGAGATGTTCGTAATATGGCGAATCATCTTTAAAAGTATTTATGAAATCATCATTAAGCCACTCTATACCTTGCGCCATCTTTTTAAGTCTATTAACCCTGAAAGGCCCTGTTGGAGATGCTGCAGCCATTGAACGGAGAGCGCCTTTAAGCCCCGCAGTGTGAGAAGATGAGTAACAAAAAAGATGCGCGGTTAAAGTAAAAACCTTCAAATTCTTTAAAAGACCAAGTAGAAATGAGCCATAGTAACCTCTATAGCCAGCTAATAATTCATCCGCTCCCTGTCCGTCAAGCATCACAGTTACCCCGGCACTGCGAGCGCTTTTGAAGACTTGCCACTGGGCATAGACACTTGTTGAAAGAATAGGTTCACCCTGATGGCGAAGAACGGCATCCAGCTCTGAGTCTGATGACGATATATCCGGAAAACAATACACAGAGTTTGCCCCGGTCTTTTTAATAACTTCTTCTATATATTCTCTTTCATCGAACCTCTTATCTGTAAAGCATGATGAAAAAGTATGTTGCTGCGGCTTATCTTCTGAAGTTCCTAAAATTTGGGTTGCTATGCAAACGATACCGGATGAATCCAGGCCACCTGAAAGGCAACTTCCAATTGGCACATCACTTCTTAGCCTTAAATTAATGCTGTCCATAAGAAGCTCTCTGAATTTATCGACATACTCAACCTTGCTTAGCCTGGAATGCTTTTGTGACAAGTCTATGTCCCAGTATTTTATGAATTTTGGACTCCAGTCTTTGTTATCTTTTAGCGGTACTTCAACATAAGTTCCGGCGGTAAGCTTCTTGATGTTTTTATAAAATGTTCTATGACTATGGTCAAGCATGGCGTGCGCCAGATAATCGTATATCACACCGTTATCAAGTTCACTATTAACTTTAGTCGTTAAGATCTGTTTGATCTCTGAAGCGAAAATAAAATGTTCACCATCAAAGCTGTAGTAAAATGGTTTTATGCCAAAACGGTCAATTGAACAAAAGACTGTTTTCTTATTAAGATCAAGTATGGCGAATGCCCACATACCGTTAAAGTGCTTAAGGCACTCCTTACCCCACTCTTTGTATGAAGCAAGAATAACCTCAGTGTCGGTGTTAGTTCTAAATATATGTCCTTTCTTTGAAAGCTCTTCTTTAAGTTCGATATAATTATATATCTCACCGTTATAGGTTATCCAATGTTTATTGTCGGATGAACTCATCGGTTGAGTGCCGGCTTCGCTCAGATCAATTATGGAAAGTCTCTTATGAGCAAACGCAAAAGAATTGTTGATACCGTTATAATAAGGATCCGTTGCAAAAGTTGCCTGGTCTACATTTCCAAATACATATCCCTCACCATCCGGACCTCTATGGGAGGCGGCATTATTCATAGCGGCTATATCTTTACCAAATACACCGGACTCACCTCTTATGTTAATTATTCCTGCTATGCCACACATTATAATTCCTCAGCTAAATGTTTTTCTTGCACTTTCTTCCCAAGAGTAATTTTCTTCTACAATCTTTCTTGCTTTTTTTCCAAACTGAATTGTCATTTCTTTTTCAACTACAAATCGTTCGAGCGCATTGGATATTGCATCAATATCACCATCAGGGGTTATTAGCCCCAAACCTTGTTCCTCAACAAATGTAAAACCGGTAGTATCAGTTGCCAGGACCGGGACACCGCAAGCCATATAAGAGTACAGTTTAAGTGGAGACCAGCCTGACTGTACCGGTCTCTTAAGTGCAACACCAACATCAAATGAGCTTATCCATTTAGGTGCGATCTCTGTATGGATGTATCCTGGAAAAACTACTTTATCTTCTATGCCGAGTTCTTTTGATAACTCTACATATTCCTTGAACCTCTCACCATCACCGATAAGCACTGCTCTGACATTGGGGTGTTTAGAGATAACTTTCGGAAGTGCCTTTAAGAGCAAGTCGATACCCTGCCATGCTATGAAGTTCCCAATAAAACCAAAGTAGAAACAATCGTTCTCTAAGTTGAGCTCCTTTCGACACTCAACTTTATCAAGAGGTCTATACGACTCAATGTCTACTCCGTTCGGGACGACTCTTATGCGCTCTAACGGTATCTTAAAATATTTAATAAGATGATCGGATATGCCCGGGGTTACCGCTATGCACCTGCTCGCGGTAGTATAAGACAACTTCTCCATAAAACGGCCAGCATAGATCCTCCCCGCATGATGAAGGCGTCTGCCAATATGTTCTTCTTCAGCTTCGGAGATACCGTTGATCTCGACCCATACAGGAATAAAGAAACTTGCAAACCATGAGGCAAATGCCAGATTGGGTGAGTATCTAACATAAAGCAGCTCATATTTCTTGTACGAACTAAGCACAAGGAACAAAGAGTACAGATTATATATAATGCCTTTAAGAAGCCAAAAAGATGCCCAGGATGGCATCTTTAGAATTTTAAGCCACGGTCTGTCTACGACAGGCACACCCTCACTTAAAACGGTAACATCGACTTCGTGTCCGATGTTTATCATCGCTTTCGCAAGGTCAGTAACGTGGACTACCCCGGCTTCGGTTGTACTCATGTCAACCTGCGCAAGGGACAGAATTTTCATACTATTTGTTCTCCATTCTATTGCGTTAAAGTAAGAAGGAATTAGAAGTTATAAAACAATTATGTATGACGAAATCCCCTGAAAGATGAGTCTCTAGTTAAATAGAGTTCTTTCAATTGTTTAGTTAATTCTTCGTGCTGGTTCTCATAATAACTATCTAGCAACAATTTATTTGCCTCATATAATGCAGCATAGAATTCATCATCCGATAACGTTGTAAAGTTTACCGTCAAAAGATCTGAGTTTGTATGTTTATTCTCATAGAAATCCTCAACATCCTTTAACAACCCCTTCTCTATGGCATAATCATATAATGGAGAACCGGGGTAAGGAGTTACAGGTCTAATGGTTCTCATCTGGGCATGATCATCATACTTTAAAAGAAACTCAACACCTTTGGTAAGCGTTTCCTTGTTCTCCCCTATGTTACCAAAAATTATATTATAACCAGGAGAGATACCTACTTCGAGAGTCGCCTCTATCCCCGCTATCACTTGATCAACGGTAAGGTCTTTTTTCATTACTTTGAGCATTTCATTGTCCATGCATTCAATCCCATAATTAATAAAGACACAGCCTGCATCCTTCATGAGTTCAAGCACATCAGTTGACGCATAATTTAGCCTGCCATTACACGACCATTTTATATCAAGCTTTGCATCTATAATTGCCTGACATAACTGTCGGGTTCTTGGTTTCGATATCATTAGCAGTTCATCGGCAAAAATAATGTAAGTTGCGTTATACTTTTCCTTAAGCAACTTTATTTCATCTATTATACTTTCATCAGATCGCACACGGATTCCCTTATCCATCCTGTAACAGAAGTTACAGGTATATGGGCACCCTCTTGCGCTAAGCACCGGAAAGCATTTATCGGTATTTGTGGAGTGCGGCATTCGAAGTAATGAAT
>DAOVXI010000016.1 GCA_030636245.1 Deltaproteobacteria bacterium | reverse complement strand
GATAACCGCTGAAAGCATCTAAGTGGGAAGCCCATCTCAAGATTAGATCTCCCTGGACTTCGGTCCCTGTAGGTCACTTGGAGACTACAAGTTTGATAGGCTGGGTGTGTAAGCGCAGCAATGTGTTTAGCTGACCAGTACTAATCGACCGTGAGGCTTAATCATATTTTTTTTTCACGCAAGCGTTTGGTTATTGAGTCTGAGCGACTTTTTTGACAATCTTAAAATATTCGATGTCTAACCACTTTCCGTGGTTATGCCGGAGAGGTCACACCCGTTCCCATACCGAACACGGAAGTTAAGCTCTCCAGGGCCGATGGTACTGCATGGGTGACTGTGTGGGAGAGTAGGACGCCGCGGAATTAAATTAAGAAAGCCCCAATCAGAAATGGTTGGGGCTTTTTTGTATTTCTTTTGTTTTTCATGGAAAATAAAAGAAATACTCCAAACACCAATCTTTTGGTATACTAATTCTTAATAAATTCAACAGGGAGTTTTGGTTATGGCTGCGAGCAGAGAAGAGGCTTATAGAGAATTTGTGGTTGATTACAATAACGGAGTGGGCAGAGAAGATCTGTGTGCTAAGTATAAGATCGACCCAAAACGATTTGATGAGTGCCTGGCATTTCTAGCCCAAAAGGGACACAAGCTTAAAGAGAAAGACCTACTTAACTCCGAAGCTGTACTTAATGATGAAGATTGTAAGACATTTGTTGCTGGATATAATAACGGAGTCAATAAAGATGTTTTATGTTCGAAGTTTCACATCGACATCAATAGTTTTAATGAATTTGTAGATATTCTTAAGCAGCGAGGGTTCAGTTTGATCGAACCTGTAAAGGTTGATTTGGGTCTATCATATAATAAGACCGTTCCTCAACCTAGTGAAACAAAATCTTCCATAAATCATAACACTGTATCCACTCCAACAAGAACATCTGGCGCACCGTTATCTTTTGTATTGATATGTTATGGTGCTATTCTTTATGGTGCGTACTTTCTTATTCAAGGTATTAATTTTTTAATGAAGGCAATGTTTATTGTAAATATGATGCCTGGCAATATGCAATTTGTAGTATATCTTGTTTGTATTGTTATACCGCTTTTATTTTTAATTAGTGGCACTTTCCTGCTTAAGTTACGTTCATGGGCTAGATATATGCTTGAGTATTTATTATGGTTCCATTTACTGTTTATGGTGTATCTTGTTATAGTAGGGATTTCTCATGGAAACGGTATGCTGTCTAACGTACCCTCACCTTTATTCTATAATGTTGCTGTTAGTTATTATTGGTTGATAGGTAAAATTGTTATATACGCAGTCATTATCTTTATTATCATAAAAATACTAAGAAGAAGTTCAGTGCGCGAGGCTGTATCTATGTAAAGAACGTTTGAAGCCTTATAGAGCTGTTTTATGGGAAGGTGTTCCTTTTATTGTTACCTTATTAACCAACAGAGGAATTATGAGCAAAGAGTCGAGGGGTGTTGTGAGAGTTTAAGTCCCGATATAAAAGGATAGAAGCGAAGCCCCGCCTCAGTTGAGACGGGGCTTTTAATGTTTGACTAAATTAAATTCTTATTGCCTTTCCAGGACACGTCGTGTGCCGAGGCAGTTCGGGTAGCCGTCTCCACCGATGGCGCATGGGGACGCAGGGGTTTCCGTGTCGAGGTACAAGCGATCCACGTCGCCGGTGTCGTCTATGTAGGCAAGGATCGGAAAGTCGGATATGCCGTTATTTCCCATTGCCTTCTGGACGTTCGGGGTTGCGGGCAGGGGTTCGGTGCCGTCTGCTCTGGAGGGCGGAGAGACCGTAGAGCTCTCGTTAGACCAGGCTGATATCACCTTGGTGACTTCCAGAGTAAAGGTGACGTGTTCGCTATCAATAAGCCCGTCTATACCGAGACAGGAGCCGTCTGTTGAGTCGTAAGACCTCATCTCCATGTCGTAGGTATCGGTCGTGAATGTGAGCGAAAAGCTGGTGTCAGGGTCACTTTGGGTACACATGGACCATGTGCCGACTATGTTGGCACTGCCGCTGACGCTTTTTATGAGAAGTGAGCTGCTGACGCTGTCACCCTCGCCGCAGCCGTTGATCAGCCCAAGCGGTGTGGTTAAAAACAGGATAAAAACAATTGATCTGAGTGCTTTCATGTGACCTCTCCTCTTGCTTCAAATGCCGTGGGAATGAATGCTCTTATTGATTATAATCAATGAAACAAGATAAATCAAATAGGATGATCTATGGACGGTGCTGAAGGATTAATGTAAAAAAGCCCCGCCTCTATCGAGGCGGGGCTTTTGGTGTTTATGAATTGATTCCTGTTATTGTCTTTCCATGACTACATATGTGCTGAGACAGCCCGCGTAGTCGTTTACGTCAAAATCGCATGGGGAAGAAGGCCACTCGGTGTCGAGGTACAAGCGATCCACGTCACCGGTGTCGTCTATGTAGGCAAGGAGATTGTCAGTGGGATCTCCTGCAAAGGTATATCCTGCCAATTTTTGAACGGTCGGTGTGGCAAGCAGAGGGTCTCCGTTGCCTGCGAGTGGTGCCGCAACGACAGTGAACGCATCTGACCACGCGACGATTGTTTTTGTGCCGTCAATGGTGTAGGCATCGTCTATGTCTATAGCTGGAAAAGAATCACCGGTACAGGAGCCATCAGTTGACGTCCAATCTTTCGCCCTCAGGGAGTATGCAGTTTCTGTAAAAGTATAGGAAAATTCTACATCGTTACCATCGGTCTGACATTTGTACCAACTGCCGACGAGCTCTGCTGTGCCGCCGGTGCTTGCAATAAACTGTGATCCGGCACCTGCACCGTCAACGCCACCGCTGCTACTGCCTCCTCCGCAGCCGTTTAGCAGGGTAAGGGGTGTGGCAATAAGCAAGGTCAAAATAAATAACTTTAGAAATTTCATGTGTTGTCTCCTCCTTTTTAGGTGTGTCTATGTGTTTATATCTTGACGAGAAGTATAACAAAAGATAGATCAAATAGAAAGGATTAATGTAAAAAAGCCCCGCCTCAACTGAGACGGGGCTTTTGTTGTTTATGTTATCGTTACTGCCTTTCCAGAACCATATCTGTGCTGAGACAGTTCGGGTAGCCATCTACTGGCGAATCACCGAAACCGCATGGTGGTGTAGGAGCGCTGGCGTCAAAGTATATGCGATCGACAGCACCTGTATCGTCTATGTAGGCAAGGAGCGGGGAGTCTCCGCCGCCACTATTTACCTGTGCCATTGACACGGTCGGTGTGGCAGGCAGAGTGCCTCCAACGGCTGCGGCTGGTGCTCCAACTTCATTGGTTTCGTCTGACCAGGCGTTGATGGCTTTTGTGTCGTCAGGCGTATAGGTACCGCTTTCCATATTTTGACTGGCTAGTTTAAGGCCATCACAGTTACCGCTAGTTGATAAATACCCTGTTCCGTCCATGGAGTAGGTCGTTTCTGTGAAAGTAAGGCTCATTTCTATATCAATTCCTTCACCCTCATCATAGTAACATACGGACCAGATGCCGACCAGGTTGGCCGTGCCGTTTGCGCTAGCTACAGACTGTGAGCCGGTAGGTGTATCACTTCCAGCGCCGCAACCGTTCAGCAGCGAGAGCGGTGTGGCTATAAGTAAAGTCAAAACAAATAATTTAAGAAATCTCATGTGTTACCTCCTCGTTATTTTGTGTGTGCTTAGGTATCTTTATCAAGGTTGAAATTATAACAAATGCAACTTTCTGAGTCAATATGAATTGAAATAGGCAGAATTGGGCTAAATAGCATAAAGGCAAGGGGATTATCTTGTCATGCTTTATCTTTCAAGCAGGCCTTTTATGAACTCTATTATCTCCGTGTGATATCGGTACGCGGCACTTATAATTATAATAAGTATGATTAATTTTATAATGATATTGCCTATGCCGTTGCCTTCATTCTTATCCTTAAATCTATCTATTGATGCCTGTTGCTCATCGGCTGTTTTTAATATCTTTCCGCATCCCGGGCAACGCATGGCGCCTTGCATGATCTGTTTTCCGCAGTGAGGGCATGCCCCCATTCCTGTTTGCATTTGATTACTCCTTCCCTTAGTACCTCAATATTTTATGATAAAATACCGCTTCATACAAGGGTGATTTATATTGATATAAACACGCTCCTTAGGTATGATTGCTTTGTAGTAGGTATCATAACGGGAATTAAATTAATGAAAAGGGAGTAACTATATGAAAAACCTAGTATTTTTATTGCTTGCCTCTGTTCTTTTAGTGCTCACGGGCTGCATGAACTCGGAGACCGTAATATCAATAGAGAAGAATGGCAGCGGAACTATTACACAGACAGTTATTTTTGATGAGGATAAGAAAAAGAGTAGAAGCGGGGAATTCCCGGAGGCAAAGAGAGCTGTATATGAGGCATTGACCGCTGAGATGGGGAGCGGTGTTGAGCTTGATAAAGCAGAGTATATCAATGAAGATGGTAAATACGGTACCTTGATAGTATATAAGTTTAAGGATATTAATAAACTCAGGTTCAGTACGCAACATCTCTTTGGTGAGAGTGCAAAGGATAAGCCGGAGGATTCTTTCTTGACATTTAAGCTCAGGAATAAAAAGAAGATATCTCAACTGCTGATAAGAATACCAAAAGAAGAAGAAAAAGAAGCGAAAAAGGGTGAGGCTGCGGCTGCAAAGTCGGAAGACACGAAAACAGAGGAGCAGAAGCTGCAAGAAAAAGAGTTAATGAAGCAGGTGTTCACCGGACTTAGGATAGCGCTTCTTATTGATGTAGGCACAGAGATAAGAAAAACAAGTGCTTCTATAGTGGACAAGAAGGCCGGGATTATAACTATTTATGATATGAATTACGGTGAGCTTGTTAACGATGATGAAGGTTTTGAGCTGTTTATGGCTCTTGAAGAAAATGAAAAGCAGAATACGGAAAAACTACTCGAATTTGATTCAATGAAGATGGAGCCTAAGGAAAAAATAAAGGTCCTTTTCTAGTAGTCTTGGTAAGCGTAGATAATTAAAGACATGAAGGAGCGGTACCCAATATGTTAATTAAGGCCTTTAGGGTCATGCCTGTTGTTTTATTAGCCGTTATGTTGGCGGCCTGCACGAAGATAAAAATTGAGGTGTCCAGCGAGACCGGCTCGGAATCAGGCCATACCTATAATGATCCTCAAAAGAGTGAGTGTACGCCTGGAATGAAAGTCGTTTCTTACGCAGAGATAAATAAGGGCTCGGATAGGGATATATTCCGGGTGGAAGCACTTTGTGGGGACAAGGTTGTTTCAACTATCACCAGGAGTTCAAGTGGTAGCTCAGCAAAGATGGTCGACAAGAACCAGGGTGCACAAACCGAAGGTGTTGCCGGATGCAGATATCTTCTTACTATCGCCACTACTGAAAAACCCGGTTGGATGGGTAGTTGTAAGTTTGATTGATCTTTTGTTGGTATCAGATGAAAGGCCGTTCTTTTAAGAACGGCCTTTTTTTATGCCCATCTCTGCAGAGTCATAAAAAGGGAGGTATACTCTATTCGGAAGGTTGGTGTGTGATGTGGAGGGTGTTATTGGTCATAGCTGCACTGTTTGTTGCCATCTCATATGACATGGCCGGTTCAGCAAGCTCTAAAGACGACACGGATAGGAGAGAGAAGAACGTGAGTGAATCAAGGGATACAACGGATGAAAAGGATTTATTGACAGCAACATTTGCGGGGGGTTGTTTCTGGTGTATGGAACCTCCTTTTGAGAAGACCTCCGGGGTTATTGATGTGCTATCGGGTTACAGTGGCGGCTCAGTTGAGAACCCCACATATGAAGAGGTATCAAGCGGAGGTACAGGACATCTTGAGGTCATACAAATTAAGTATGATCCAGGCGTTGTAACATATGTTGAGCTATTGGATATTTTTTGGCATCAGATCGACCCTACTGATGGCGGCGGTAGTGTTGTTGACCGTGGTTCTCAGTATAAGAGCGCGATCTTATACCACGACGAAGAGCAAAAAGAAGCCGCAGAAAAAAGCATGGCAGAACTTAATGAATCGGGAAAGTTCAAGGAACCTATAGCAACAGAGATTATTAAGTTTGAGAAGTTTTATCCGGCGGAGGATCATCATCAGGATTATTCTAAGAACCATCCGGTAAAGTATAAGTTCTATCGTTCACGTTCCGGACGTGACGGTTTTATAGAAAGAACATGGGCCGATAATGACGAGAAGTATACAAAGCCGAGTGATGAGCTTCTAGAAAAATCGCTTACACCTCTTCAGTATAAAGTCACGCAGAAGGATGGCACGGAGAAGCCTTTTGATAATGAATACTGGGATAATGGAGGGCGTGGTATTTATATTGATGTTGTAAGCGGCGAGCCGTTGTTCAGCTCCACGGATAAATATAAGAGCGGCACCGGATGGCCCAGTTTCACTAAACCACTGGTTACCGGGAATATTATTGAGAAAGAGGAGAACTCTCTTTTTATGCTACGCATTGAGATAAGAAGCAGATACGGTGACTCGCATCTTGGTCATGTTTTCCCGGATGGCCCCGAACCGAGAGGACTGCGTTACTGCATAAACTCGGCTTCATTAAGGTTTATCCCGATCGAAGAGATGGACGAAGAAGGTTACGGCGAGTTCTTAGAGCTCTTTAAGTAAGGAAAGATCAGAAGCTGAAACCGCCCTCTGAAGTTGAGTAGCTTGAGCTTCCCTCAACGAGTGCTTGTTTTATGAGTGCCGTTAGATAAGTAAGCTCCTCGTCGCTTAATCCGACTCCGAATCGTATCGTCTTTTCATCGCTCCGTATTGTTACTGTATTCCCGTTCAATCCGCCAAGCCATGAAAGTATGCGGAAGCCGGTCTTACCTATCTTCATCTTACCGGCTATACTTGAGACGGATACACCTGAAATGGCGAGTTCCTCTATCTTGTCTAAAGGAATATCTGTCGTCTTTGTTTTTATTAGCCCTTTTGTAGCTATACTTAAAGACGCTCCGTTTATGGTTATTGTATCCTTCCTTTTTGCTCTGGATATGATTGGGATAGTTATGGCAAGGAGCGGTATGGATATAAATAGTATGAAAAAAGGTGCTATGAAATAAAGTTCTTTTTTGTCATCCATAGTCACAAGTATAAGAGGAAGGAACTCTATAAGGATGATACCTGTAAAGATAATGAAGGGTATAAGGGCGAAAAGTGAAGACACACCAAAGCCTTGCGGAGGTACTTCAATGGTAAGAGGAGCTGAACTTGATATCTTTGTTTTAAGGAGTGCCGGCCTTTGGGGAAGCTTTATGACCTCGCCGGTGCGGTTTGCTTTCTCCTTTATCGACTCCTCAAGGTGTTCCGGTCGCCGAATGATACTCTCTCCGCTTGAGGAGTCCAAAACGTTGTAACGCAGCAGCTTCCCCAGCTCTTCTGCTATGGCGCGTGAGCTTTGGTAGTCCCTGGGTTCCTTTATGGTGATCGCCTTGTTGCCAGAGTCCGAGGATGTTGCGGAGTCCGGTTGAATGCGTACCGGGTACACGGTATAAGTGCTGTTCTTGCTCCTTCTCACCTCTTTTGTGATCTGTACCTCGCCCTCAGGGGTAAGTGCATACTTTGTTCTATAGAAGGGCACCATAAGGCCATACCACTTAGTAGCCTGCATTCTGGTTCTGTCTACGATGGTTCCGCTACGGCCAAATACAAGTATGCTTCCCGGTATGCCGAAGGCGAAGGTGAATATATGTCGCACATACCACTCACCGCTATCAGGTTGTATCTCTCCGATGGCAGCCAGAATTCCTACAGCCAGAAAAGGGAGACCAAAGACAGAAAGACACCCACCTCCGCTACGGCTTTTCCAGATACCGCTAGTCATAGAAGAGTTCGCATTGTCCATTTTGGCAGTATACGCCCTTATAATGTGTCGGTCAATATCAAGGTTATGGAATTACATTATTTGTTATGTTATTCTAATAGGATGACAAAAGAGCTTGGACAAGAAGAACGGCAACGTCTTTCGGATATATGTGTTAATCGATGCAAGGGCCGGTGCTGCAGTCCCTGGTGGGGCGTTATATACTATACGCTTAAGCGTCCAAATATCGTGCAGAACAGAGCTTCGTTAAAAAAAGAGATAACAAGTTCGATCAATAAACGTCTTGATAGGATAAGGTCAGGATATGTGACCAAGGAAACCCCGCCGCGCAACTTATTTGATAAGCCGGACAAGTTCAATGTGAATGTGGAAAACGTCAGAATAAATCAGGGCGGCTCAGTTGATATAGAGATCCGTGCGATGTTTGCTTTCAGCTGTCTTTATCTTTCCGAAGACAATACCTGTCTGCTGCATCCAACTATTCTTGAGCGGGACATCAGGCCTCACCACTGTGAAGATCTTGGCACACCCGGAGCGAAGCAGGGGGAGAAAGGTTTTTGTAGGATAATCGATGCCGCGATAGGTGATGATGCAGGGGACGCGGCCATTGATAAGGCCATTGAGCTTGAGATATCCTCCAGTGATGAGTTCTATTTGGATGGCAAGGATACATTGGATGAGGCCGCCGAGCTTGTTACAGAGCAGGTTATGGAGAGGGTTCTGAAGCTTGCTCCGGATGAGGTCGCCGCTCCGTCCACGAAGGTTGGAAGGAATGAACCGTGTTCCTGCGGGAGTGGAAAAAAGTTCAAGAAGTGCTGCGGAGCTTAGTCTGCGTTATTAGCTTTATATGCATTTGGTAATAATAAGAAGTAATTTGATCTAGCTGACAAGTTTTTTCTTTATAAACTCTATCTCATCATCTCTTGAGGGAACTTCACCGTTAACCTTTTTATCCATTAGCTCTCCCAGGAGCTTGCCCATGAGCGGACCTCTGCTTACGCCAAGTTTTTGAAGCGCAGAACCGGTAAGTATAGGCTTTATCTTTCTAATCTTTGATAAGTACTCTGTGAGTATTTTTTTGGCATGAGTGCTTTCAGCAGAGGACATAAGGTATAGAGCAAGTTCAATAGGGTAGGGGGATAGAAGTTTTAGTACCTCGCTGTTCTTTATATCTTTTCTTTTTTCAATAGCGGTAAGAGCCCTTCTTGCCTCTTCACGTTTTTCTAAAATGGATCTGATCTTTTTTGAGTTCAGGCACAGCCTTTCCCGAATCTCACTTATCTCCTTTGCTTTAAGTCTGCTTGTCATTGCCATGAAAAGTGTGAGCCAATACTGGCAGTGTTCTAACTCAAATTGGTGAGTGTGCCACGCGATGACGTTCTGGGTTTGTTTAAATAATTTTCTGTGCATGGCGTCCCATTTTAATGACGGATGAATAAGTTTTAGCACATCAAGTTTATTCAGGGCTGATAGTATTTTTTCGGGCTCCTCTTCCTGAAGTATGTTTCTTACTTCATCCTGAAGTCTTGAACCGAAAGCCCTTTTAAGCAGCTCCAGTTTCAGTGTATTCTTAAGTAGTGTTGTTGTATGCGCCCCGAGTTCGAAACCGAAGCGTGTTGCGAAGCGAACCGCCCTTAGAGCCCTTGTGGGGTCCTCTATGAAGCTTAAGTTGTGGAGCACCCTGATCTTTTTATTTTTGATATCTGCGAGCGCGCCGAAGTAATCATAGAGGGTGCCGAAGACACCTTCATTAAGTGCCATCGCAAGCGTGTTAATTGTAAAGTCTCGTCTGTAGAGATCAAGTTTTAAGGAACTTTTCTCTACCGTTGGAAGTGCCCCGGGATGTTCGTAATACTCAAGCCGCGCTGTCGCAACATCTATCTTGAATCCGTCCGGAAGCGTTATGACGGCTGTCTTGAAGCGTTCATGGGTTTTTACTTTAGCTCTTTTCAGCTTTGCGAATTTCTTTGCGAAGGTTATGGCATCACCCTTGTTCCCAGGCTCCACAACTATATCAATATCAAGGTTTTTTCGTTTCAAGATAAGGTCACGGACAAGCCCGCCTACAGCATATGCATTAAGCCCCGTGGTGTCCGCAACTCGTCCAACATCCTTTAAAAGTGATAAAGCCCACTGGGGCAGGAGGCCCTTTGCGACCCCGGCTATCTTCCGTGTGTGCAGGCCGCCTGAGTACTTCTCCGTAAGTTCTTCATTTAGAACCTTCAACACGTCAGATCTTGTTATAACGCCAACCAGTCGCTTGCCTTTCATTACAGGCAGGATCCGTTGGCCGAAAACCGCGATCTTTTCCCTTATGATCTCAAGAGGGTTGTTTGTTCTGACTGTTTCGAACTCTGTACTCATGAACTTTGATACGGCTTCGTCCTTGAGTCCGTGATGCACGGCCTTGGATGCGAGCTGACGGTTTAGAAGCCCTGTAACGTCATCCATTGTTTTTTCGCGTATAACAGGAAGCGAGTTAATGTTGAATCGCCGCATGAGCGTCAGTGCATTTTCGAGTCTGGTGTTCTCGGTTACGGTAATGACAGGGGATGTCATTATATCTGTGGCCTTCTTCAAAGGTATGATTGATTCTTTTATCGAAGCCAGCACCTTTTCCTTTGCTTCAAGTAGTGTTGTGTTCTTCAGTGTAGCCGATGCCGCTTGAGGGTGCCCGCCACCGCCGACAAGTTTTAGTACAGCCCCGGCGTTAAGTTCTTTTGCCGAAGACCTCGCGACAACATGAACCCTGTCGCCCGTGTCTGCAAGCAGGAACAGGCACTCCATCTCTTCTATCTCAATAAGCCTGTGCGCTAGGGTAGATATATCTCCCTTATACTCATCGGCAAAGACAGTTGCTATCGTTACATCGACCCCTCCTATGGAGAAAGTCGACTCTGTATCAAGGAGGTCCTTGAGGGCCGTTACTTCACCGCGGGTAATGCGCTGGCTTATAAGTTTGGCCGCCTCAGAAAGGTCAGCTCCTTTTTCCAGAAGATAAGATGCAGCCGAGTAATCAAATGTGGTTGTTGAGGGGTATGTCAGGTTACCTGTGTCTTCATATATGCCTGTCATCATGATAGTTGCTTCTTCGGCTGTTATCCTTTTTTTGTTCTTTTTTAGCAGCTCCACCATGATACTCGTTGTTGAGCCATAGTTCTTTATTACCTCAAACGAGCTTTTTATATCGGTCTTTTCTTTTGGGTGATGGTCAAAGATATGCACTTCTATATTTTTGTTTAATGCAAGCTCTGAAAAGTGCCCAAGCCGTTTAGGACTTTTTATGTCGACCAGAATAAGCCGTGTTACTTTAGTTGTGTCTACCTCAGATGGTTTGAGTATTTCATAGGGAAACTTTATTGATCTAAGCGCAGCGGTGAGTGTCTTCTCGGTAGAGCCTGAGAAAGCTATCTTGGCTCTTGGATAGAGTTTTTTTGCCGCAAGCATTGAGGCAAGGGTGTCAAAATCAGCGTTAGTATGAGTGGTTATAAGCTCCATGTGTTGATAATAACACACCGAACTCTTATTTGAAAGGCCATGCTATCGGTAAGTACTTGATTTATAAGTGTGTTGTATTATATGCTACCTTCTATGGGAAAAAGTTTCATAGCAGATAGACTTGCCGTTCACGCAAGGCTTTTTAACGACAGGGAGGATTTTCTTCTGGGTCGTTTCTGGCTCCTTAATCCGGGAAACCTGCGCTTTAAGCACGGAGAAACCCTTGCCGAGCTCAAGGTGCCATATTATCTGGGGCAGGATGATGAGATATTTATCTCCGGAGCTATCTTTTCACTGGCACAGTTGGTGAAGAAGCGCTTTGAGGAGGAGAGCAGGGAGAGCTCTGTCCCGTTCCCCTCCGAGGTTACCGTGAACATAGCCCATGAGCTTAAGCAAAAGACATATAAGGTGGACATGCTTAAGGAGGGAAGTATCGAAAGAGATGTTGCTACCGCTGCGCTTGGTTCTGTTTCACAGCTTGACGGGGCAATACTTACGAACTGGCTCGGCCCGGATGGCTATGGAAAGAGTTTGATACAGTGGTTCATTCACTACATGGATAAGGCCTTAAAAGATGAGGCCAACCTTGACACCCCCGAGAGGTCATCATATCTTGCCCTTCTGGCGGCCATTAATACGATAACAAAGCACAGACAAGCGCTAAGGAATGTCAGGATCAAAGGGCTGAGTTATGAACGGATAGATTCTATAATCGGTTTTACTATATATTCGTGTTGTTATGTGGCATTAACGAGGCACTTAAGAAAGGTCAAGTCCGAGGGAGCTACTTATTATAATGAAGCGTCCTGGCACATACTTAAGTCGGCTCTTACGCCGGCATCTTTTATCTCGATCAAAGATAACTTGCTCTTCAATTCCTATAATCCTTATGGCATAAGCAGTAGTGTTTATGAGGCAGCGAACAAGCATATTACGGCCCTTGACAAGGTAGGGGGCGGAGCGGATGTTCTTGTCAGCAAATTTAAGGCAGCGGTGCTTAAGGACAAGAATCTTCAGGAAATGATAAAGGAGCAGTATCACTTCACCGTGGTAAGGTGGTCCATTCTAAAGTATCTTGCCGAGTATGATTCCACCGGAATTCAGGTGCATGAAAAACTTCAGGAATTTTGTGTGGATGAAAGACAGCTCAAGACTTTGCTTGCAGACAATAAACAGAAGGAAGCTTTTATAGATAGCCTTAAGGCCGTAAGGAACAACTACTCCAGGGACGCACAGAGGGTTGATTCGATGAGCAAGCTTATCGCGAGGTTCGATGAAGCGTCTGCCGGAAAGACATCGTGGCGGGGTGGCGACAAGAAGGGGTTTGAGATGGCTGTCGACCTTATAGTCGGCTCATCCATAGTTCATAAGATAGACTCCCACGTTGAGAAGTATACCTCCGCCATGTGTGAGCATATGATCGATCGTTCCGTAGAGTATCAGCCGGACGCACTACAGCAGGAGTATAAAAATGGCCGGCTGTATCGTTTTTCTTATGACAGTCTTGATCCGCTCTCAACTCTGGAGCAGGGTGAAGAGGGACAACTCTTTATTGATATGAAGGACTTTACCAAGAAAACACTCAAGGTAAAGGAGATTGCAATGGCTGAGTTTATGAAGGACAATTTTTATATGCCCATAATAATTGCGGCCAGTAAGTACGGAGCCGGATCTGACCTTTATGAGCAGGAGGGTGGTGTAAGGCTTAATAATCTTCCCGGAGACGCGGCAATATTTTCCGGCAGTGCTTTAAATCTCTTCTCTCTCGCAGGGGATATTCAGCAGGTCTTAAGGCAGTACAGCGATAAGCTCGGCAAAAAACTTCCACGTGTCAATGAGGAGTATGTTCTGCATGAGATAAATGTAAAGTATGAAAAGCTAAGAAGCGAGTTGGCAGGTAAGAAGACAGTCCTTCAAGAACGTACGAGTAGGGGGGATAAAGCTGCCGAAGATGAACTATATAAAGTTATAGCAGAGGAGCACAAGGTAGAGGGCCGGTACCGTGATGAGCTTGAGAATGCCATTAAAAGCGAGATGGCCGCCGGACTTTTTATAACATTCGGGACAAAGGCTGAGATAATGCTCATGGACGGCAAAGGTTTTTGCGGGACAGTAACCGTCGCAATAGGTGAGAAGATCAATGAAGCAGCTCGTGGTACTGACAGGAATTCGCTTGTCAGGGCAAAGCTGGAGATGCTGCTCGATAAGGAGAGGGTGCGGACGGGAAATAAGAAGCTCAAGTATCCTTTTGACTTGTACATAGATAAGATATACCGCTTCAGGGTTCCAAGCGAGGTTGATGGAGGCATAAATACCCTTGAAAAAAGAGCAGGAGAGGTTGATAAAAGGGGGCTTGCCACACAGGTAGCCAATGAGTTTTTCGCGGAGCTCAAAAGGCTTGGAACGGGTGTGCCTACAAGTGCTTTGAAGTCGCTTGAAAGTTCTGTCGATATATATAACAAGGGCCAAGCCATTAGTGAAGAAGCTCTCAGGGCATATATAAAAGAGACAAAAGGCGTAAAGTTATTTTTTACCAGAAGGATCAAGACGAGTGAGCTGGACCCGGCGTTCGCCAAGGTTTTCTTTTTACCGATGAGCGTGCTTGAGCTTCAGTTTGCCTATGAGTCCAAGGACGGCCTTACTACCGTAGATTGTTTTGTAAAGAGCGGTGAGGTTGTTTTTAAAGGTTTTGAAGCTAAAAAACCTACGGTCGTGTATGAGATAGTAGATAAGAGCGGACAGTTTTATAGAATGATAACTGAAAAATACTTCAACTCCTGGCTTACTGATGCAAAAAATAAAAAAGATAGCGAGAGACTTCTAAGTTAAAACTGTTTATCTTTCAGCGCTTCATTCATTGAGCCTGTCCTATATCCTTCAAGATCCAGAGTTACATATGTGAAACCAGCTTCCTTAAACTTTTTTACGACCAACTCCCTTACATCTTTTTTTGTTATCTTGAGCAGGTCCTCACCCGGTATCTCTATGCGCGCTGTTTTCTCGTGATACCTCACTCTTAGTTGCGTAAAGCCAAGTTCCTTAAGATACGCCTCTGTTTTTGCTATGACCTGAAGTCGCTCTTCCGTTATTTTTGTGCCGTATGGAAAACGTGAAGAGAGGCACGCGAGGTTAGGCTTTTCCCAGGTGGGTAGTCCAAGCTCCTTACTTAGAAAACGTATCTCAACCTTAGTAAGTTCTGCATCCTCAAGAGGGCTCTTGACCTTCTTTTCAATGGCCGCGGTCTTGCCGGGGCGGTAATCACTCCTGTCATCTATGTTTGTGCCGTCCAGCACATAGCTTAGCTCGAGTTCATCCGCCTTGGCTCTACATATCTCAAAGAGTTCGCTTTTGCAGTAGTAGCATCTGTTCTCCGGGTTATCGGCGAAGTTAGGGATCAGGAGTTCGTTGGAGTCGAGGATCAAGTGTTTAACACCCATATTGAGCGCAAGTTCTTTTGCCTCGGTGAGTTCTGTTGTGAGATAGGTGGGCGAGGTTGCCGTAAGGGCAACCGCTCTTTCCTTGAGTGTGTCATGAGCTACACGCAAAAGGAATGTGGAGTCAACACCACCGGAAAAGGCTACAAGCACAGAGCCCATCTTGGTTAAGTTTTTCTTTAGCAGGGTAAGTTTATTTTCCGCCTCGGCCTTTGTTTTATC